>NZ_JBRBUA010000013.1:0-123811 GCF_052826345.1 Brevirhabdus sp.
GCAGAGAAATGATAGCAACCAACCCGGTCAGCAGGTGCAACGAGTAGCTTAAATCATGCCAGATCCTGTCCAAGAGACGGGGAGTAGCTCAGTAGAGCGAATACGGGCTGACCCCCAGCCGCTGCGACACCTCCCTGACCGGGTAGCCTCGCTCGGTGATCTGCGCGACCGCATCCCGCTTGAACTCGTCGCTGAACCTGTTGCTGCTCATCATGGCCTCCTTGCCTCAAAATTAGCGAAGAAGGTGTCCACAAGACACGGGGCTATTCAGACCCAATTCTCAGCATCACAACCCAGGCCGCCTGATCATGCCCTCAGGCCACCCGGGAAATTACACCACCTTGACGGACGTGACCGATAGCCGTTTTTGTTTGCCGTTGAGGTGTTCGGAGCCTGAGTGGCCAGGATCTCGATGAAATAATGGAGACGGCACATACGTGGAAATCAATGATATTTCATGCATGCAGGGTGTATATTAACATCTGCTTTTCAGTTTTTTTTGTGCGATTAAAACTGTTTTTCTTGCGATGAGAACTCTTTATCTTCCGCCCTCATACCCAGGTTTCAGACTCGACCGGCACATGTCCTGGGCAAGGCGCAAAACGGTTCGGGTCCCATGACCCGGCTGCCATGACGCGCCGATCACTAGTTTAATCGCAGCATAAAGGACATCCTATCCATGAGCTTTCAGGGCCTGACCGTTCACGACCTTCTCGCCTGTAAGGGCAAACGCAAACTGGCCTATGTGCAGGCCGCGTGCGATGCAGAGGTGATCGCCGCGGCCGAGGCCGGGATGGACATGATCGGCACTGCCTTCATTCCCGAGCGTGCGCATTTCGCCGGGCTGGCCAAGGGCACGCATTTCCAGTTCGGTCTGCCCTGGGGCAAGCACGCCTCGGCGTCCGAGGCCCTGCGGGATGCCATGCAGGCGATGCAGGCCGGGGCGCAGTCGGTTTATTGCGGGATGAGCCCCGCCATCGTCGAGGTGCTGGCCCGCGAGGGCGTGCCGGTAATCTGCCATGTCGGGCTCGTGCCGCCAAAGGCCACATGGACCGGGGGGTTCCGCTCGGTCGGCAAGACGCCGGAGCAGGCGCGCGACGTATTGCAGGCGGTGCGAGACTTCGAGAACGCCGGCGCCTTCGCGGTGGAACTGGAGGTCGTGCCGGCCAATCTTGCCGCCGCTATAACCGAACGCAGCGCCATGTTGACGATCTCGCTGGGCTCGGGCAGCGACTGTGACGCACAGTATCTTTTCTCGGCCGATCTTCTGGGCGACAACAGCGGGCACATCCCGCGCCACGCCAAGGTCTACCGCAACTTCACGGCCGAGCGTGAGCGTTTGCAGGCCGAGCGCGTTGCGGCCTATCGTGAGTACATGGAGGATGTGACCGAGCAACGGTTTCCCGAGAAGGCGCATGCGGTCCACATGGATGACGCGGTGCTTGCCGAAGTGCTCAAGAACGCCTGATCCAGGGCGTCGCTAACCCTCGACGATGAGCGCCCGGCCCTCGGGCGTGTCGAAGAAGGCGTGGCAGGCCTCTGCAAAGGCCTGCACCACGCGGCGGCGCGGGCCGGGGGCGTGGCCGAGCGACAGGGCCAGCCCGCCCGCGCTGTCTCTGATCGGCAGGCAGCGAGTGCCGTCGCCCGCATAGGTGAGGTCGGGTGCAGGGCGCATGTTCAGCATCGAACAGCCCAGCCCCGTGCCCACCAGCGCCCTGACCATTTCGGTCGAGTTGACGGTCGCCACCACCGAAACCGGCTTGCCGCTGCTTTCGAGCAGGTCCAGGTAATGGCTCTTGGCCACAGGACGGTCGAGGATGACCAGCGGCTCGTCGGCCAACTCGGAGAGCGTGACCGAGCCGCGCTCCGCGAAGGCGTGGCCCGCGCTGCACAGGCAGTAGGTCGGCGCGTGGATCAGCCGCTCGACGACGATCTGCGGCACCGGCGCGTCCGAGACAAAGAGGATGACATCGAAACTGCCCTCGAGCAGCCCCTCCTGGGCACGGGCGTTGTCACATTCCTCCAGCGACAGGCTCAGGCCCGGGTTTTCCACCATCAACGCATGCATGATCTTCGGCAGGAAGGCCGGGGCAATCGGTGCGTAGTAGCCGATCTTGAGCACGCCCGACAGGCTGGTGCGCATGTCCGCGCCGTCGGCGAGCATGGCATCGTAGCGATCCAGCAGATCCTCCATCCGCCGCAGGATGACGCGGCCGGCGGAGGTGGGCGAGATGCCCTTGGCCCGGGCCCGCGTGACCAGCGTGATGCCGAAAGCCTCCTCGGCCTGATCGATCGCGACCGAGACCGCCGAGGCCGCCACGTTCAACTCCTGCGCCGCCGCGGCGATGCTGCCGCGCAGGATGGCGGTGCGGGCATAGCGCATGGCACGCAGGGACAGGGGCACGGCGGATACCTCTATAAATCAGGCTTTGTTGTTTTGAATATTCTGTTTTTCGTGGTTTAACAACGGTGGCAGGGTGGAGGCAGATCAACAAGGAGCACACCATGACTGCTTCCGCCGACCCGAAACCCTCGCTGCCCGGTTGGAACCACACGCCCAAGGTGCCGATCGAAGTCTCTCCGCTGTTTCAATGGCCGCCGCGTCCCGGCGCGATCCTGCGCTGGATCTGGGACAGCTGGTTCCTGATTTCCGAACGCCTGATCATCGTCGGCATCGCCTTTGCCACGATGGCCCTGACGCAGCCGCCGCTCGAGGTGACGCAGACCCTCGCGCCGGGCTGGATCGCCCAAGTCTGGCTGCGCAACATCGTGCTTATGACGCTGGTGGCCGGCGGGCTGCACCTCTACTTCTATCGCTTCAACGCGCAGGGCAAGAAGCTGCGCTACGACCCGCGTCCGCTGATGGTCAAGGGCAGGCAGTTCACCCTGGGCGGGCAAATCCGCGACAACATGTTCTGGACGCTGGTCAGCGGCGTGACCGTCTGGACCGCCTATGAGTGTCTGTTCTTCTGGGCGATGGCCAATGGCTGGGCGCCTGTCCTGAGCTGGGCGGACAGCCCGGTCTGGTTCGTCCTGCTGTTCCTGCTGATCCCGCTGTGGGAGAGCTTCTACTTCTACCTGATCCACCGCGCGCTGCACTGGCCGCCGCTCTACAAGCGGGTGCATTCGCTGCACCACCGCAATATCAACGTCGGCCCCTGGTCGGGCATGTCGATGCATCCGGTCGAGCATGTGATCTTTCTGGGTTCGGTGATGATCCACTGGATCGTGCCTGCGAACCCGGTCCACATCATCTATCACATGCAGTATCTGGCGCTGACCGCCGCGACCACGCATTCAGGCTATGAGGCTCTGCTGATGCGCGACCGGGACCGGCTGAAGCTGGGCACCTTCCACCACCAGATGCACCATCGCTATTTCGAGTGCAATTACGGCTCGCTGGAAGTGCCCTGGGACAAGCTCTTCGGATCCTTCCACGACGGCACCCCCGAGGCCAACGTGCGCATGAAGGAACGCCGCAAACGCCTCATGGGCTGAGCGCCGCACACCGACCTGCCCGAAAGTCGGTTCGCGCTCTCAGGTTCGGGCTTTTTCGAACGCGGTCCAGGCGGCTTCGAACTTGTCGAAATCGAATCCCTCTTCGCGCGCCGGACCGAGCACCAGATGTTCGGTGCTCTGCATCTTGTCGATGGCTGCCGCGATCCGATCCACGATGTCGGCCGGGATCACGACCGCGCCATGACGGTCGGCATGGACGAGGTCTCCGGGCCGTACGGTGAGGCCGAACACCGTGACCGGCGTGCCCAGTTCGGTGACATGCACGAAGCCGTGGCTCGGACCGACCGAACCCGCGATGACCGGAAATCCCGGCGCAAGGTCGCCCAGGTCGCGCATCACGCCGTTGGTCAGCGCGCCCGACATGCCGAAGCCCTTGTGGACCGCGGTATTGACCTCGCCCCAGTAGGCGCCGATGCAATCGGGAAAGTCCACGTCCTCGACCACCGCGAGCGAGGGTTTGGGGCCCTCGGCCATCGCCTTGTAATAGGCCATGCGGCGGGTGCGGATCACCTCCGCGGGCTCGGTCGGCAGGGCCAGAGCCGAGATCTTCGCGGTCACCGCATAGCCCACGACCGCAGGCGCCTCGGGGTCGGAACACAGCATCGTGCCGCGCGTGAAACCGTTGAAACCGCGCTGGCCTTGCGCCACCTCGATGGCATTGCAGACGGTCGGCGTGTCGACGCTGCGCAAGAGTGTCAGAAGTTTATCGTCCATCGGTTTGCTCCAGCCAGGCCGCCAGCGCGGCGGTGGTCTCGTCAGGTTGTTCCAGGGTCGGCAGGTGCCCCGCGCCATCGATGACGCGCAGGGTGCTGCCCGCGATCAGATCATGCATCAACTCGTGCCGTGCCACCGGGCAGAGCGCATCATCGCGCCCGCAGAGCACCAGTGCCGGTCCCTCATAGGCGCGCAGCGTGTTCTGTTGATCGGGGCGATGGGCCAGTGCGCGCGATTGGTTGAGAAAGACCTCCTCGCCCAGCGACAGTGCCATCGCCATGCACAGATCGAGGATCTCGGCCCGGCGCGGCCCATTGGTCAGGTAGTTGGGCTTCATCTCGTCGCGCATCACCAGCGACAGCCGGCCGTCGCGGACCTTGTCCATCTGCGGCTGGCGGCGAGCGCGTACCGCATCGGTTTCGGCCTTGGGATTGGTGTCGAGCAGCGCCATTCCCTTCACGCGCTCCGGTGCCTGCCGCGACATCTCCATGGCGACGATGCCGCCCATGCTGAGGCCCGCGAGCGCGAAACGTGGCGGCGCGTGATCCAGTATCTCCGCGGCGAGCGCTTCCACCGTGTCATGCGCGCCGATGGGCGCGCAATGAACCGCACGGGTGCCGGAAAGCGCGGCGATCTGCGGCGCGTAGAGCCGCGCATCGCACATCATGCCGGGCAGCAGGACAAGCGGAATCATGAGGCGATCTTTGCCCCCTCGGCCAGGGCACCCAGTTTGGCATAGGCGATCTCGGGATCGACTGCGCCGTAGCCCGCGAAGGTGCCGAAACCGCAGTCCGACCCGGCGATCACCCGCTCGGAGCCGACGATATCGGTGAACCGCGCGATGCGCTGTGCGACCAGATCCGGGTGTTCAACGAAATTCGTCGTGGTGTCGACCACGCCGGGCACCAGCACCTTGTCGTCGGGAATATCGGCCTTGCGGTCGCGGAACACCGTCCATTCATGGCCGTGACGGGGGTTCGACGTTTCGAACAGCACATAGCGCGCCTTGGCGGCCATCAGCGTGTCGAACATCTTGGCCATCGGAATGTCGCAGACATGCGGGCCTTCGTAGTTGCCCCAGCAGATGTGGATGCGCACCTTGTCCTGCGGCACATCCGAGAGCGCGTGGTTCAGCGCCTCGACGTGGCTCGCGGCCACCTTGACGAACTCCGCATCCGTGAGCTCGTTGAACAGCATGTGCCGACTGAGTGCGAGGTCGGGGCAGTCCAGTTGCAGATCGAGGCCGGAGGCGACGATGGTCTCGTATTCCGCCTTCATCGCATCGGCAAGCGCGGCCAGATAGGCGTCGCGGGTCTTGTAGTAATCGTTCTGCAGGAACAGCGAGATCACGCCGGGCGAGGCCGCGTTCATGAAGCCGCGCGCGACCCCATGCGTGTTCATGGCCGCCTTCAGGTTGGCGATGTCGGTCTCGAGCTCGCCCTGGCCCTTGGATTTGACCTCGCCCACGCACATCGGCCGCGCGTATTGCGGCGTGCCGCCCTCGTCGGCAATGCGTCTGAGGAAGGTGGGAAACCGCTTCAGATCCGCCGGCGCGTTGCGCGGGCTGTCGCCGCCGAAGCCGGTGTAGCGATCCTTGACGTAGGTGGCGTAGGAGATCTTCGACGTCTCGCCGTCCGAGACGATGTCGATGCCCGCCCCGGCCTGTTTGCGGACGGTTTCGCTCACCGCCTCGGTCATGGCGGCGTCGAAGGCTTTCGCATCGTAATCCTCGCCGTTTTCGCGGGCGAAAATGAAATCCACCACCTTCTGGCTGCGCGGCAGGGAACCGACGTGGGTTGTCTTGATGGGCATGGTCATTCCTCCTCCTTGCGCGCCATCAGCACGCTGTGGCTGTTGCACTCGGGGTCTTCCGCCAGAAAGCCGGTGAGCCGCAGGCCGTGGTCCTCCAGCAGCTGCGCGTATCCGGCTGGCGACAGGCTGGCGTGATAGACGGGCCGGTCTGCCACCATACCCTTGGTCTCGGCTGCGCTGGGGCCGACCGTCGCTAGCAGGGTTCCCCCGGGGCGCAGATGGTCCGCGATACGGGAAATCATGTGGCGCTGGTCTTCGGCTGTCAGATGAAACAGGCTGTCCCAGGCCACGATCCCGTCGAAACGCTGCCCGAGGTCGAGTCTGCGCATGTCGGCTTCGTGCCAGTCCACCTCCGGCCAGCGGCGCCGGGCGATATCCAGCATGGCGGGGGCGACATCCACCCCCGTCAGCCGGAAGCCTTCCGCCAGAAACCACCGCGCGATCGGCTCGCCCGCGCCGCAGCCGAGGTCGAGCACTTGGCCTCCCGCGGGCAGGCAGGCCGCGAAACGCGCCAGCCAGCGCGCTTCGAACAGCGATCGCGACCGCTGCGCATCATAGGCTTCGGCCCCGGCGTCATAGACGGCGCGGGTGCTCTCGGGATCGGCGATGCTCATCTCAGCCGCGCCAGGTCGGGCCGGCCGGATCGTCGGTGGCGATGACACGGTAAAGCGCGGCCTCGCCGGTCATCGAAGGCGCCGCGCTGTGGCGCAAACCCTCCGGGATGCTCATCGTGTCGCCGGGCGCAAGCGTGGTGCTGCCGCCGTCCCAGTCGACGCGCCAGTGGCCTTTGACCGGCATCAGCACCGAGGGCTTGTCATGCGCGTGCAGGTCCTCGGGGGCATTGGCGCGGGTCACGAAATCGACCTCGAACCCCGGCTTGTCGCGCATCAAGCCCGTCTCGCCGATCACCTTGACCGGGCCGTCATTCGCCAGCGCCACCATGTCCAGATACCGCCTGACATGACCGCTCACCACCTCGGCCCCGGTCGGACGGTCGACCTTGGCGAGCTCGCCCTGCGTCAGCAGCGGCATCGGCTTCACCCCCTCGGGGAGGCTCTCGTCCTTCTTGCTGTCGTAGAGCTTGCCGTTGTCGCCGAGGATCAGCCCGTGCGCCTTGGCGTCCTCGATCACATGCGGCGCCCAGATCACGCCGCCGCCGGCATCGTCGCCGCCGAGGATCGCCATGATCATCCCGTAATCGGTGCCGACGTTTTCGAACCCGCGGAAGATGTTGGTGGGGATGTTGAAGATGTCGCCCTCTTCGAGGATGATCTCGCCCGCGTCGCCCTTTTCGCCCCAGAAGAAGCGCCAGCGGCCCGACAGGATGAAGAAGACCTCGGCCGTGCGGTGGTTGTGCAGCGAGTTGCGGCAATGCGGCGGCTGCCCGGCGGCGCCGATGTTGAAGCCGTGCGGTTCGGTGATGTGGACGTGCTGATCGGGGCTTTCGCTGACGCCGCCGCCGATGATGGTGAAGTTCTCCTTCTGGTCGCTGCCCGGCGTATGGGCGTCGATGAAGGCGGTCTTGCAGGGCTTGAGTTCGCCGTAGCGGACAATGCGGGCGGTCATGTCGTGTTGTGTCATCAGGGTCTTCCTTGGTGTTGCCGGGCCTTGCGGGCCGCGGCGGTTGAACAAATCGGGCGGGATTTGCTCAGCGTCCCGGAGGACGGTTGTTCAACCGGCGGGCGCGCAGGCTTGCCAGATAACCGTGCCGTGCGCTCAGATGCGGTGCGCTCGCTCTCATGCGCGCGCGCAGGTGTGCAGGTGGATCTGTTTCCAGATGGCGACCTCGTCGATCAGGGTGAACTCGCGTCGCAGGCCCCATTCGCCCCATTCGGCATGGGTCGCGCCCATCACATGAACTTCCGCCCCCGTGGGCGCGCCGAAAAAACCGTGACCCGAGTGCTTGCCGGTCAATGACCAGCGCACCGCGGCACGGTTCGGCGTGCCGGGATCGGAACGGCCGATCTGGTGATGGATCTCGAATTTCGCGGTCGGAAAAGACGAGCGCAGGCGCATCCAGTCGGTCTCGGCGAAATCGTGGGACCAGCCGCCGCGTGCGCCCCAATGCTCGGTCCGCACGGCGCGGTCGTATTGTTCGCGGATGACGGTGAAGTCCTTGTCCATGATCCGGGTCAGGATGTCCGCCAGCCGCGTGCCCCATGCGTTGTCGTTGCCCCGCCCGGTGTAGGGGCCCGCAACGTCGTGGTGGGGATGGAAGGGGCGCTGACAGCTCTCCGCCCCGCCCTCGGCCTCGATCTGATAACGGGCATATTCCGCCGGGTCCCATCCCAGCTGCCGCGCGATGCCGCCGACATCGCGGATCAGCCATTCGTCGTCGATCACGTCGGCCTTTGCGGCGCAATCGGCGATCACCCGGATGACGAAGCTCTTGCCGGTGGGCGGGCCGAAGGCGCCATGCCCGGTGTGGGTGCCGGTGGTGACGATCCGGTGCGAGGACAGATAACGTCCCTCTTCCGGCCCTTCGGACCAGATCACATCCTCGCCCAGAAGCTGCCGGTCGGGAAATTCCGCCAACGTCGCCAGCGTGCCGTCGATGACGCCTGCATTGCCCTGCGCCAGCCCCGAAGGAAAGCGCATGGGGATATCCTTGCCATAGTAGTGGTGCAGCGTGGCAAGCCCGCGGTCCTCCCAGATCTCCTTGGTGATCTTCAGGATGTAATCGGGCAGGTCCTTGAACTGGTTGGAAAACGCCTTCATTCGTGGTGCCCCGTTTGCAGAAGGATCTGTTTCCAGATCGCGGTTTCGTCGATCAGGGTGAATTCGCGGCGCACGGTGGGTTCGCCCCAGGGGCCATTGCCCGCGAAGGGGCCGAACTCGGCATGGCTGATCCCCATGACATAGACCTCGGCGCCGGTGGGGCGGCCAAAGCGGCCCCAGCCGGAATGCTTGCCGTGCAGGCTCCAGCGGACGGCGGCACGCGGCGGCATCAGCGGGTCGTCACGGCCCACCACATGCTCGACCTTGAACTCGGCATGGGGAAGGGCGGCGCGCAGCCCCATCCAGAACAGATCGGCATCGCCCCAGCCCAGCCCGTCCTGCCCGCCCGGATAGTGCAGGCTCACCGCCCGGTCATAGGCGCGCGGGATCACATCCATGTCGGCGGCCATGATGGAGCCGAGCACATCGGCATAGCGCTGCCCCCATTCGTTGTCGTTGCCGCGCCGGTCATATGGGCCCGCCACGTCCGTCGCGGGCGTCATCGGCCTGACGCAGGCTTCCGCGCCGCCTTCGCGCGCGATCAGGTCGCGGGTCCAGTCCTTCACGTCAAAGCCCATCCGCGCCACGATTGCCGACTGGTCGCGCACCAGCCATTCGTCATAGACCGCGCCGTCGCGGATCGCGCAGTCGGCGAGAATGCGATAGGTCACGCGCCTGCCGGTGGGCGCGCCGTACATGCCGGGATGGCTGTGCGTCGCGGTGCAGATCAGCCGGTGCGAGGACAGAAACGCGTCGGAACTCTCGGTCGCGCCCTCCGGGTCGTCGCACCAGATCACGTCTTCGCCCAGAAGCTCGCGGTCGGGAAACTCCGCCAGGGTCGCCATGGTGGCGGCAATCACGTTGCTGTTGTCCTGCACCACCGAAGCGGGCGAGCGCACGATCAGCCCCGGGGCATAAAGCTGCCGCAGCGACCCGATCTCACGGTCTTCCCAGATCTGCTTGGTGATGCCGATGATGTAATGCGGCACGTCCTGCCACTTCGGATCAAATCCGCGCATTCAGCTTTCCCCCGCGTTGATGGTTGAGCCGCGCAGCATCAACTCGCCGTCGAGCTTGACGTGTTCGGGCGCCGCGTCGCGGTCCTCGATCCGGCGCATCAGGATATCCACGGTTCCGGCCACCAACCGGTTGATGGGCTGGCGATAGCTGGTCAGGTCATAGGCGGGCCAGGCGGCGATGGGCACGTCGTCGAAACTGGCCACCGCCACGTCTTCGGGGATGCGCAGCCCCAGCTTCGACCGGATCACATCCATTACCGCAAAGGCCATGTAATCGTTGCAGACGAAGACCGCATCGGGAAAATCGCGCCCGGCAAACATCTCCAGCGCGGCCGCACGTGCCTGTCCGTATTCGAAGTTGCCCAGCTCGCGCGCCGCCAGCGAAAGTCCCGCCTCCCTCAGCCCTTCGCGAAAGCCTGCCTCGCGGTCGCGCTGGGTCGAGGCTTGCTCCATGCCGGCGATATAACCGATCCGGCGATGGGCGGCGGCGGCGAAATGCGCCGCGATGGTCCGCCCGCCGAGGTGATTGTTGGTGGCGACAGACGACATCCCCGGATCGTCCTGCACGCGGTTGAACAGCACCACCGGAATGCCGTGCTCATGGCAGCGCTTGGCCAGTTCCGACGACATCGAGACCGAGGCCAGCACGATGCCGTCCACCTGATAGTCAAGGATTTCGGTCATCACCTTCTGCACGTCCGCGGCCGTGTTGCGCGAGATGAAGACCAGCACGTGATAGCCCTTGTCCTGAAGCGCCACTGACAGGCGCTCCACCACCTCCGGATAGAACTGGTTGTTCAGATAGGCCACGACCAGCCCGATGATCCGGCTCTTGCCGGTGATCATCGCGCGGGCGAGCACGTTCGGCCGGTACCCCAGCGCGTCGGCCGCCCGCATCACCTTTTCCCGGGTCGCCTTGGAGACGCTGGCGCCGGGCGTGAACACCCGGCTCACCGCCGACTGGCTGACCCCGGCGCGCTGCGCCACCTGCAATGATGTAATGCGTTCGCTTGCCATCAATCCGCCGTCCAGCCCCCGTCGATCAGCATGGAGCTGCCGGTTACCAGAGACGAGGCATCAGAGGCCAGATAGAGCACCGCCCCCATGATGTCCTCGACCTCACCGACGCGGCCCAGCTTGATCTTTTCCCTGATCCAGGCGACGCGCTCGGGCTTGTCGAACGTGTCTGCCGTCAGGGGCGTGCGGATGAAGGTCGGGCAGATGGAATTGATGCGGATCTGACGTTTCCCCCATTCGATTGCCATAGACTTGATCATGCCTTCCAGCCCGTGTTTCGACGCGCAATAGACGGCCCGGTCGATGCCGCCGACGTGACCCATCTGACTGCTGATGTGGATGATCGAACCGCCGGTCCCGGCCATGCTCTTCGCCGCCGCGACCGACAGGAAATAGGCCGCCCGCAGGTTCACCCCCATCACCGCGTCGAAATCCTCTGCTGTGGTTTCCAGCGCCGGGCCGTGGCGTGCCAGCCCGGCGGAGTTGACCACCACATCGAGCTTCTGGCCCGCCAGCGCGCCGGTCATCGCGTCGAGATCGCCGATGTCCAGCGCCAGCGCCTCGGCCGACCAGCCTTCGGCCTGCATCGCCGCCACCGTGTCTTGCAGCCGGTCCAGCCCCCGCGCGGCACAGATCACATGCGCGCCTGCCTCGGCCAGGGCCACCGCGCAGGCCTGACCGATGCCGGAAGAGGCTCCGGTCACGAGGGCGCGCCTGCCATCGAGACGAAAGGAGGGGGTGCGGGGCAGGTTTGTCATTGGCTCATACCGTCCGGAATGGTGATGCGCCCGATATTGCGGGCCTTGTTGAACTCGCGCAGCCGGGCAAAGACGTCGACACCCAGCTGGTCATAGGCGTGCAGCAGATCGACCAGCACCCAGTTTTCGCGGATGCGGCCATCCTCCAGCCGCCAGAAATCCAGGCTGCGCATGGTGATCTTCCTGTTCAATGGGGCAATGCCCAGCCAGCCGCCATGCTTGACCGTCTGCGCCATGTTTGGCCAGCCGGTCACACCGGCATAGTCGCCGTCGCCGAAGAAATGGTGATGCGTCTCGTCCGAATGCTGCCCCCGGTCCGGCATGGCCGTCAGAAACGGGATCTGGTGCCAGTTGCGGAACCCCGCGATGCCGCGCGCGGTGCCGATGCCCGCAGGCCCGTACCAGTTCATGCGCGGGTGCCAGAAGCGCTCAAGCTCCATCACCTCCGGCCCGCCCTGGCTGGGGTATCTTTTCATGCAGGCCAACATGTCGACGATATGCTGTTGCGAGGCACGCGCCTTGCCCGCATCGAACGGCCCGGGCACCAGCCCATCCTGTGTCGCCGGACCGGGCACGTGGACCTCCAGCCCCAGCGACGGCGCCAGAGGCCAGGCCCCCGCCTGCATCATGACTTCGGGAATGTCCCAGACCGCCTGCACCTCGACCACCCGGCCGGCCTCGATACGAAAGAACTCGTGGAACCGCATGGTGGCCTGATGCCCGGTCGGCGGGATGTCGAGCCACGGCCCGGTAAAGACCCCGGTGTAATAGCCGCCGCACCCGACCCAGTTCGCGCCGTCCTGATCGGGCCCGGCCATGACGATGTAATCGCGCCGCTCCAGATCGGGCCAGGCGTCGAGCAGACCGCGATAGGCGGTGTCGTAGAACGCCTCCGGCCCGATGCTGTCGCCGAAGGGATGGCACAGGCGGAACGCCGTGTCGGACGTGCTGACCCCGGCCAGCGCATCGCGCACGGCGGCCTCTTCGAAATCATACATCGCGGCCCGCAGCGGCGCGATCAGGGCCTTGTTGGCACTATGGACATCCATGAACGGGACCGGTCCTTCTCTGGTTCGAAAATATCCCGGGGAGCACGAGGGGCTGGCCCCTCGGTCCCGCACGCTCAACTCACTCCGCCGCTTCGGGCAGATGCGCGGGCGCCCCATAGGGCACGTTCACACCGCCATAGCGACGGACCCGCACGTTGCATTGCTCGGCATGGCCGACAAAACCCTCCAGCAGGCACAGGCGCGAGCCATAGGCGCCGATCCGGGCCGCGGCCTCGTCCGTCATGACCTTCTGGTAGCTGTGGGTCTTCAGGTACTTGCCGACCCAGAGCCCGCCGGTATAACGCCCCGCCTTTTTCGTCGGCAGGGTGTGGTTGGTGCCGATCACCTTGTCCCCATTGGCCACGTTTGTGCGCGGACCGAGGAACAAGGCGCCGTAGCAGGTCATGTTTTCGAGAAACCAGTCGTCGCGGTCGGTCATCACCTGCACGTGCTCGCTGGCGATGTCGTCGGCGACCTCCAGCATCTCGTCATAGGTGTCGCAGACGATCACCTCGCCGTAATCCTCCCAGCTGACGCGCGCGGTGTCGGCGGTGGGCAGGATGGCGAGCAGGCGGTCGATCTCGGACAGGGTCTCCTTCGCCAGCTTTTCGGAGTTGGTCAGCAGCACGCAGGGCGAGTTGTAGCCGTGTTCGGCCTGGCCCAGCAGGTCGGTGGCGCAAAGCTCGGCGTCGGCGGCGGTCTCGTCGGCGATCACCATGGTCTCGGTCGGCCCGGCGAAGAGATCGATGCCCACGCGGCCGAACAGCTGACGCTTGGCTTCCGCCACGAAGGCGTTGCCGGGGCCGACGAGCAGGTGCACCGGATCGATGCTTTCGGTGCCGATCGCCATGGCGCCAACCGCCTGGATGCCGCCCAGAACGTAGATCTCATGCGCGCCGCCCAGATGCATCGCGGCGATCACGCCGGGGTTCGGCTCGCCGTTGAAGGGCGGCGTGCAGGCGACGATGCGCGGCACGCCCGCGACCGCCGCGGTGGCCACGGACATATGCGCCGAGGCCACCATCGGGAACTTGCCGCCGGGGACATAGCAGCCCACGGATTGCACGGGGATGTTCTTGTGACCGAGGATGACGCCGGGCAGTGTTTCCACCTCGATATCCAGCATCGAGTCGCGCTGTGCCTGGGCGAAATTCTTCACCTGCGCCTGCGCGAACTTGATGTCTTCGAGGTCCTGCGGGCCGACCTTGGCGATGATCGCCTCGATCTCCTCTTCGCTCAGGCGATAGCTGTCGCGGTCGTATTTGTCGAACTTCACGGCCAGATCGCGCACCGCCGCGTCGCCGCGGCTTTCGATATCCTTCAGCGTCGTGGCCACCACCCGGGCGGTCTTGGCGTCGTCTTCGGCGCGGTCGGTCTCCGACTTGCCGCGTTTGAGGTATTGCTTTGTCATTTTGCGTTCTCCCGCCCCGGACCTGATCCGGGGCCTCTTGGTCCATGAGGTCCGGGGTCAGGCCCGGGACGCGGTTTTCGCTGGGTGGGGCCGGGGGGCTTCGCGCTCACCGCGGTCGAAGGCTTCCCATCCCTGCCCGTCGAACACATCGCGTCCCAGCTGGGCCAGCACATGGGCGAAATCGACCGAGACCCAATTGTCGGCGATCTTGCCGTCCTTCACTTTCCAGAAGTCCATGTAGGGGATCGTCACCCGCTTGCCGGTGGCCTCGATGCCCATGAAAGGGCCGGAATGGGTGGCTTCGATATGGCCGAAACAGGACGCCCACTCGCCTTCGCAGATGAACTTCTCGGTCTTGTAGTCCCGCTCGGTAAAGGCGGCGCGGAGCGGCAGTTGCCAGTTGTTGCGAAAGGCCGCGAGGTCGGGTTTGGTGCCGCAGCCCTGATTGCCCATCCAGCGGAAATCCTCGTGGAAATGCGCCGCCATGTCGTCGGAATTGGCGCCGAGCGCCTCTTCCATCCGGATGATGACCTGGCGGGTGGCTTCGGCTTGTTCTTCGTACGTCATCCGTGTGTGATCCTTTCTCCGGAGGCGGTATCGAACAGGTGGCAGATCCCGGCGGGAATGCGCGCGTGCACCATCTCGCCGATCTCGGCGCGGAAATCCTTGTGGGTCTTGATCGAGACCAGAGCACCGCCCAGCCGCCAGGTGATCATCGAGGCCTCGCCCAGAAGCTCGATCGAATACATCGGCGCGGCGATCTGGCCGTCGTCTTCGACGATCTCGGCGTCCTCGGCGCGGAAGCCCAGCGTGATCGCGCCCGAAGGCCCGGTCGGCAGGCCCTCGACCCGGATGCCGTCGCCCTGGAACACGCCGTTTTCGAGCCTGCCCTCGACGAGGTTCATCGCGGGCGAGCCGATGAAGCTGGCGACGAAGGTGTTGGCGGGGTTGTCGTAGATGTCCGTGGGCGTGCCGACCTGCTGGATCCTGCCCCTGTTCATCACCACCACGCGGTCGGCCAGGGTCATCGCCTCGATCTGGTCGTGGGTCACGTAGACGGTGGTGATCTTCAGCTTCGATTGCAGGTTCTTGATCTGCGCCCGCGTGCTGAC
Organism: Brevirhabdus sp.; assembly: GCF_052826345.1. Classification (NCBI taxonomy): domain Bacteria; kingdom Pseudomonadati; phylum Pseudomonadota; class Alphaproteobacteria; order Rhodobacterales; family Paracoccaceae; genus Brevirhabdus; species Brevirhabdus sp. Next base: position 15,130 of record NZ_JBRBUA010000013.1, read on the forward strand.
GCGCAGCTTGGCGTCCAGGTTGGACAGCGGCTCGTCCATCAGGAAGATGTTGGGCTTGCGCACGATGGCCCGGCCCAAAGCGACCCGCTGGCGTTGACCGCCGGACAGCTCGGCGGGGCGGCGGTGCATGAAATCCTCGAGTTCGGTCATGCGAACCGCGTTCATCACCATTTCGTCGTGCTTCTCCTTCGGCACCTTGCGGACGCGCAGCGGGAAGCGGATGTTCTCGTAGACGCTGAGGTTCGGGTAAAGCCCGTAGGACTGTAACACCATCGAGATGTCGCGGTCCTTCGGCTCCATCTTGTTGACGACCTTGTCGTCGAACAGGATCTCGCCCTCGGTCACATCCTCCAGCCCCGCGATCATCCGCATGGTGGTGGACTTGCCGCAGCCCGAAGGCCCCAGCAGAACCAGGAATTCCCGGTCCGCGATATCGAGGTCGAAATTCTCGACGCCGACGAAGGAGCCCCAACGCTTGTTGACGTTTTTCAGTTGCAGTCTGGCCATTGCAGAAGCCCCTTATCCCTTGACGGCGCCAGCGGTCAGACCGCTCACGATTTGACGTTGGAAAAACAGAATGAGCCCGAAGAGCGGCAAGATGGCCGAGACCACGGCGGCGACGGCATACATCACCTTGCCTTCTTCCTGGGTGGAGCCCAGGAACGAGTTGATCTTGGGGATCATCGTGGCGTTTTCCTGGGTGAGCAGCATCGAGGTGACGGTGAAGTCGTTGTAGGCCAGCAGGAAGCTGAACAGTCCCGTCGTCACCACGCCGGGCCACATCACCGGGATGATCGCCAGCCGAAAGGCCTGGAACCGCGTGCAGCCATCGACCATGGCGGCCTCGTCCAGATCCTTGGGAATCGACAGGAAGAAACTGTGCAGCATCCAGAGCGTGAACGGCTGGTTGATCGCCACAAGCACGATGATCGTCGTGGGCAGGTGGCCCCAGATGTTGAGCTGGAAGAACGGCAGCAGGTAGCCCGAGACCAGCGTGACATGGGGCATGGCACGGAACACCAGCGCGGCCATCAAGAGCCAGAAGGTGTATTTGAACCCCGAGCGGGCCAGCGCGTAGCCGCCCAGCGTGCCAAGCGTGAGCGAGATCACCACGACCGAAAAGGTGACGATGGCGGTGTTGAGCACCGCGCGCCAGAACTCCTGTTCGATCCAGGCGCCTTCATAGCCGACGCCGGTGAAGGGGTCGCCGTATTGGCGCTCGGTCACCGGGCCGGTGATGGCGTTCATCCAATCGGCGCGGGAGAAGAAATCCGCCTCGACCTTGAACGAGCCCCACATGGTCCAGAGGAACGGGAAGGCCGCGATGACGAGCCAGAGCAGCACGAAGCCGGTCGACAGGGCCACGAGCGACGGCGGTTTCTTGTCGGCAAGATTGGACATCACGGCCCCCTCAGGTCTTGCGGTTGAATTCGCGCCAGTTGCGGCGCAGGACCGGCAACAGCAGGATGATGACGCCCAGGATGGTCAGCAGCGATGTCGCGGCGGCCGAGCCGAAGAGCGGCGATTCCGAGGCGCGCAGATCGTTGTAGATCAGGTAACTCAGCGAGGTGGCGCTGGCGGCGGCGGAGAAGCCGATGATCGGCTCGAACACCCGGAAGTTGTCCATCAGCTGCATCAGCGCAATGAAGGTCGCCAGCGGCATCAGGTAGGGCACGATGACGAAGCGCACCCGCTCCCACCGGCTGGCCCCATCGACCATGGCGGATTCGATGGTGTCCTGCGGCACGGTCTGAAGCCCGGCGTAAAACACGACAAAGGCAAAGGGCGCGGAATGCCAGACGCCGTAGACGAAGAGCGTGATCCAGGTCAGCACCGGCGAGGCCTTGAGCGACAGCGACGGATCGCCGAAAAGCGCCTGCAAGCCCGCCCCGATGATGCCGCGGCTGTCGATCATCCAGTAAAGCACCAGCGAGCCGACGAGGGGCGTCACCAGCATCGGCAGCAGGGAAAAGAAGATCACCGGCCCCTTGAGAACCTTCGGGATCGAGTTGACCACCACGGCGATGATGAAACCCAGGATGATTACCAGCGGCGTCACGATGAAGGTATAGGCCAGCGTGAAGATCAGCGCCTTGTAGAACGGCAGGTTCATGATCCTGTTGCGGATCTCGCCGAAGTTTTTGCTGGTGGCGACGATCTCGCCGATCTCGTCAACGGCAAGGTGGCTGGCGTTGGTGTAAGTGCCCAGGCCGTTGAACCGCCCGGCAGGCTGTTCTTCGCGCAACCGCGCCATGGCCTGGGTGTCGACGCTGACCTCCGTATTGCAGCCGAAGGGGCCGCAGGTTTCGGATTCCGTGAGGATCTGCTCATGCTCGATGTAGAGCGACTGATACCCCACCGAGATGATCGGCAGCGCGATGAACAGGATCATCGCCAGGAGCGAGGGCCAGATAAAGGCCATGAAGGTCTTGTGTGGCATAACCATCCCCTTGCCGTGCCGGGCTCCGGCACGAGGTCATCCGTCGTCGCGGAAGGCGCGAGGCCGCCGCGCGGCGGCCTCTTGCAGGTGGAGTCCTAGTTCAGGAACCCGGCTTCGGTGGCCGCTGTCGTATAGGCCGCCTTGACGTCGGCCAGCGCCTGCTCCGCGCTTTCGTTGCCTTGCAGGAATTCGGACAGGTTGTCGCCGAGCGCCACGTGCAGCAGGCCCATGTAGGGCAGCATCGGATAGGGCTTTGCCTTGCCCTGCAGGTTGGCGATGACGCCGTCGGCGGCGCGCGTCGGCTCGAACCCGTCGATCAGCCAGACTGCCTTGTCCATGTTGCCCTCGAGCACCTCCGGCGCGATGCCGTGCATCATGGCACGGAACGAGGCTTCGGCATCTTCGTCGGAGATGTTCTTGGCGATGGTGAACCCGTCCCACCACAGCGCCGCGGTGGGCGTGGTGCCGTCGCCCAGCGTCGGTGCCGCGGCAAAGGCGGTGTTCGCAGCAATCTCCTGGTCCGGGGCGTCTGCGCCGATGTAATTGGCCGCGCGCGAGCCCCAGGCGATCGACAGCGCGACTTCGCCCGCTTCCCAGATCGGGGTCTGCGCGTTGCTGTCATAGGTGACGTAGTCGGGATTCATGTAGTCGGTCATCTTCTTCATCGTCTCGAGCACGGCGATGCCGTCCTCGTTGTCGATGGCAAGCTCGGCCGAGCCGGGCGCGAAGAACTGGCCGCCGGTGCCGAGATAGAGGTTCACGAATTCCGCCGCGAGATTCCAGCCCGGCATGAAGTTCGACGACAACGGGTATTTCCAACCCTCCTGCTGTAGCTTTTCGGCGGCCGCGAAGAGCTCGTCATAGGTCTTGGGCACCGCGATGCCGTGTTCCTCCAGTACATCCTTCCGATAGAATAGGTGCTGGGCGTTCGCCATGAAGGCGATCGCCATGGTTTTGCCGCCCACGGCGATCTTCTGACTGTCGAGAAGCTGGTCGCCCCACTTCTCGACATACACGTCGAGCGGGCGGATCAGGTCGTCGGACAGCAGCGGCACGATCGAGCTGGTCGCAACCACCGCGACCGTGTAGGTCGCAGGATCGGCGCTGAGCGCCGGCACCTGGATGTTGCTGTGCTCCGTGGTCTGGTTCACGGTCACCTCCACCGTGTCGGACGCACATTCGGCGGCGCGGCCGTTCACCGCCGACAACGCCGGAAAATCGTTCGACAGTATGCGGACCGAGCCGCTTTCGATACCGCAATCGGCCCATGCGCCGCCGGCCGATGCAATCAGCGCGGCTGCCGCGACCGATGCCTTGATCCTGAAGTTCATTCCGATCTCTCCCGTCAGAAGTTTGCGCGCCCTCCAGCCTCCCGCCGGGGCAACGTCGTGATTTTCCGCTGTGCGGACCCAAGGCCACGCCAAGCATGGGGCGTACCATACGGACGAATGAATACGTTTGCAATATTTTCTTCCAGGCGGCAGGATGCGCCGGAGAGGAGAACGACATGACCGACGACATCATCGCCTTGAAGACCAGGTTGCACACCGGGCTTGCAGCACTCTGCGAGGCCGGTCCGGCCGGGTTGGGCGCCCGGGCGGAAGCTCTGTATCACCCCGAAGTCGAGGTGCGCGCCGCGCATCCGATCAATGAAGGCAAGGGGTTGGAGTTTCTCGAAACTGCGCTTTACGGGCCGCTGCTGACGTCGTTCCCCGACCTGGAGCGGCGCGACCTGATCGTCATGGGCGGACGCTACGAGGGCCGCGACTACGTGGCGATGATGGGCCATTACTGCGGCACCTTCCGCGAGGATTGGCTGACCATTCCCGCCACGGGGCGTCCGGTCTTCCTGCGGTACGGCGAAGTGCATGAGCTGCGCGAGGGGCGAATCATACAGACCAACTGCCTGTGGGACGTGCTCGACGTGATCCGGCAGGCGGGCTTCTGGCCCCTTGCCCCCAGCCTGGGAACCGAAGCCATGTGGCCCGGCCCGATCACCGCCGACGGGGTGCTGCTGACTCCGCAGGATCCGGGTCAAGGTGCTGCCAGCATTGCACAAACCCTCGCCATGCATGACACGTTGGGCGCTTACGACGATTTCGGGGACGCCGGGCGCGAGGGCCTGCTGAACATGCCTCAGAAGGACCACTGGCATCCCAGAATGATGTGGTATGGCCCCTCGGGCATCGGCACGACCCGCGGCCTGCAGGGTTTTGTCGATTATCACCAACTGCCCTTCCGGCGTGCCTTTCCGGGGCGCAAGGGGGGCGGGCAGTGGGAAGAGATCGCCGAGCAGAAGGCGCGCCACGGCGGCGGGCATTACATCCGTGTCGGCGACGGCGCCTATTCCGTGACCGGCGGCTGGCCCAGCGTCTTTGCGCTGCACACCGGGCCGGATTTTCTGGGCGTGGGCGCCACGGGAAAGCCGGTCACCATGCGGGTGATGGATTTCTACCTCCACCACGAAGGGCTGATCCGCGAAAACTGGGTGCCGCTCGATGTCCTTGATCTGTTGATGCAGATGGGCGTGGACGTGCTGGGCCGGATGCAGAGCCACTTCCGGCGCGGGCGATAGCACAAGAGTTTGCAATCCTATGCATACCTGCCTGTCGGCATGGACCGAAACCCTTCCGGGGCGGCGGGATCGCGCGGCTGTGGCGGCGCATCCGGCGGGCGTCCGGCGGGTGCGGGGGTCGGGCCGCGCCGACGCAAGCCGCCGGATCGCGGGCGGGAGGTGCGCGGAAACGAAGGCCGGGTCGATGCCCGTCAGATGTGAAAACTCGCTGATGTGCCCGGTGTCCAGACGCTGAGTCCCTGCAGGAGCCATCCCTGCAAGCCATCGCGATAGTAGAGGATGCGGTCCGCGGGAAAGCCCGCCGCGGTCATCTTGCGGATCGCCGCGGGCGATTGTCCGCACCATGCGCCGTTGCAAAACAGCGCCACGCGGCTGGCGTTGCGGCAATCCCAGCCATCCGCGGCGCGGCGGCAACCGAGGTGGTCCAATGCGCTCTCGACATCTGTGAAGGGCAGGTTGATCGCGCCGGGGATCGTGTATCTTTCGAATTGCGCGGGCTTGCGGCCGTCGGCGACCACTGTATGCGGGTCGCGCAGCGCCTCGATCAATTCCAGCTCGCCCAGCGGGACCACGCCCGGCACCGGCAGCAGCGGTTGCAGCACCGCCGGCGGGGCCGGGCGGGAGGTATGCGCCCATTCGCCGGTAAGGCAATGGGCGGGATCGGCGATCCGTTTGACCTCCACCGGGCCGTTGGCTGTGTCGACATCCAGCCGGATGAGGCCTTCGGTGATGCAGATGGCGTTGGATTCGGCATCAGGCATTTTCGACGGCGCCACCGAGCATTTCGCGGACCTGTGCGGCGACGCGCAGAAGGTCGGGGTTCTGGATCGCCTGCATCGAGGCCACCGGATCGACGGCGGAAACCTCGACGCCGCCGTCGACCTCGCGCAGGATCACGTTGCAGGGCAGCATCGCGCCGACGCGTGGCTCCATCCCCAGCGCCTGATGTGCCATCGTGGGATTGCAGGCGCCCAGAATGCGGTAGCCCGGCATGTCTTCGCCCAGCTTCTTCTTCATCGTGGCCTGCACGTCGATCTCCGTCAGCACGCCGAAACCGGCCTCGGATAGGGCCGCGCGCGTTCGGGCGTCGGCGTCTTCGAGGGAGACCCCTTCGAGCTTGCGGTTGATGGTATAGTCCATGACAGTCCTCCTTGTGGCGCGGCCGGTCCGCGTATCGTCCTGGCAAGAAGATAGGGGCCGGGACGGTCGGCGCCAGCGGCGAGAGCATCCATACGCTGCCGAACCCTCAATTGTCTCGGACAAAGTGGACATTCCCCTTGCGCGTGCCCGGCGTGGGTGACACGGCTCCGGCCGGGGTCTGCCGGGCTGTCCCGTTCCCCGCGTCGGGGCAAGGCGCTTGTTGAAAGGGAAACTTTCTGCTCATAGTATGATTGTTGTCGCGCGTAAATTAACTTTGGGTGCGCACAAGTTTCGCTGAGGGCGGGGGACGCATGGGTAAGGGAAAAATTCGCAACATGGAGGAATTCGCCGCGCGCTGCGGCGTGTCGCGCCCCACGGTTTCGAAGTATTTCAACGATCCCGACAGCGTGCGCAGTTCCACTCGCGCGCGGATCGAGAAGGCACTGTCGCAGCATGATTTCCGCCCCAATCTTTACGCGGTCAACCAGAACCGGCGGCTGACCAAGACCATCGGCATCGTGCTGCCCTATGTCGCCGATCCGTTCTTTGCCGAAGTGGCGCGCAAGCTTGAGGCGCTGTGCATCGAGGCGGGGTATTCGCCTTCGACCTTCAGCTCTCACGGCAGCCCCGCGCAAGAGGTGAAGATCCTGGACACGCTGCGCTCGCTCAGGCCGGCGGGCGTGCTGCTGGCGCCGCTCGGGCGGGCCTCGCAGCGCGACGCGGTGGCGGCGTTCAGCAAGGAGGTGCCGACGGTCCTGTTCGACAGCAACCTGGAGGAGGTGGGCGCGGCCTTCATCGGGTCGGATAATTTCCAATCAATTCCGCTGATTGTCGATTACCTGTGCCGCACCGGGGAGCCGCCGTGCTTTTTCGAGATGGCGCCGGTCAACCCCAACGCCAACAAGCGGCGCAATGCCTATGTTCAGGCGATGGAACGGCTGGGCCACACGCCCCATGTGCTGCGCGCGGACGGTACCAGCTGGAATTTCGAGGAGGTCGGCTACGACGGCGGCATGAAGCTGCTGGCACGGGGTGCGTTGCCCAGCCGGACGGTGCTGTGCAGCAACGACCGTCTGGCGATCGGGCTGCTGGCGGCGGCATATGAAAGCGGCATCAGGGTCGGTATCGCGCAGGGGTGTTCGCTGCGCGTGGCGGGGCATGACGATCACCCGTTTTCGCGATTCACCTGCCCGTCGCTGACGACCGTGGCGCAGGATTACAAGGCGATTTCGGAAAGCAGCGTGCAGGCCCTGCTGGCGGCGATGCACCGTGAGGGAGGCGCCGATTCGCGCAGCGAGACGCTGTTCGAGGGGCGATTGATCATGCGGGCTTCGGCGTGAGCGCCATATTTTTACGCGCGTAAAATTTTTGTTGACGCCGTGTTGGCTCAAGGACTAGTCTTTCGGTCAGCATCCAATGCACCAGGGAGGACACCGGATGAAACTGAGCACGTCATTTTTCGTGATCGGCGCGATGGCCGCGTCGGCGGCCACGGTCGCCACGGCGGAAACCACGCTGACCATTGCCACCGTGAACAACGGCGACATGGTCCGCATGCAGGGGCTGACCGACGATTTCACGTCGAAGAACCCCGATATCAAACTGGAATGGGTCACGCTGGAGGAAAACGTCCTGCGTCAGCGCGTCACGCAGGATGTCGCCGCGAAGGGCGGTCAGTTCGACGTGATGACCATCGGCACCTATGAGGTTCCGATCTGGGGCAAGCAGGGCTGGCTGGTGTCGCTGGACGATCTGCCCGCCGCCTGGGACGCCAACGACCTGCTGCCCGCCATCCGCGACGGTCTGACCGTCGACGGCACGCTTTACGCCGCGCCCTTCTATGGCGAAAGCTCGATGGTGATGTACCGCAAGGACCTGATGAAGGAGGCGGGTCTGGAAATGCCCAAGGCGCCGACCTGGGATTTCATCAAGAAAGCCGCCGAGGCGATGACCGACAAGGAAAACGACGTCTACGGCATCTGCCTGCGCGGCAAGGCCGGCTGGGGCGAGAACATGGCCTTCCTGACGGCGATGTCCAATTCCTATGGCGCGCGCTGGTTCGATGAGAACTGGAAGGCCCAGTTCGACACCGCCCCCTGGAAGCAGACGCTGACCACCTACATGGATCTGATGACGAACTACGGCCCTCCGGGCGCGTCGACGAACGGGTTCAACGAAAACCTGTCGCTGTTCCAGCAGGGCAAATGCGGCATGTGGATCGACGCCACGGTCGCCGCGTCCTTCGTGACCAACCCCGACGATTCCACCGTTGCCGATCAGGTGGGCTTTGCCCTGGCGCCCGACGCGGGCCTGGGCAAGCGCGGCAACTGGCTGTGGGCATGGTCGCTGGCCATTCCGGCAGGCTCTGACGCGACCGACGAGGCAAAGAAATTCGTCGCCTGGGCCACAAGCAAGGAATACACCGCGCTTGTTGCCGAAAAGGAAGGTTGGGCGAATGTGCCCCCGGGCACGCGCAAGTCGCTCTATGACAACGCGAAGTATCAGAAGGCCGCGCCCTTCGCGCAGATGACGCTGGATTCGATCAATTCGGCCGATCCGAAGAACCCCACCGTCGACCCGGTGCCCTATACCGGCGTGCAATTCGTGGCCATCCCGGAATTCGCGGGCATCGCCACCCAGGTGGGCCAGGAATTCTCGGCCGCGCTGGCGGGCCAGCAGACCGTGGATGAGGCCCTCGCCAAGGCGCAGGCCCTGACCACCGACGAGATGGAAGCCGCAGGCTACTGATCCCATCCTCCCCTTGCGGAAGGCGGCCCGGCTGCCTTCCGCAGCTTTTCGAATTCGTCCGGCGGCCCTTGGCGGCTCGCCCCTAATCCCCGCCCGCAGGCCGCACGACGGCCGCCGCGGCGCAGGTGTCCGGGCCCTATCGCCGCCCGGTGGGAGAACACGCATGGCAACGCAGCATTCCAGATCCGCCGCCCGACTGATGATGGCGCCCGCCGTTATCCTGCTGCTTGGCTGGATGCTGGTGCCATTGACGATGACGCTGTATTTTTCGTTCAAGAAATACCTGCCGTTGCGCGGCGGGGACCAGGGTTGGGTCGGTTTCGACAACTATGTGCGCTTCGTCTCGTCCAGCGCCTTCTGGCCGTCGGTCCAGGCCACGCTGGTCATCGTGGGCGGCGTGCTGCTGATCACGGTGGTCTTCGGCGTGCTGCTGGCGCTGCTGCTTGATCAGCCGATGTGGGGGCAGGGTGTCGTGCGCATCCTGGTGATCGCGCCGTTTTTCGTGATGCCCACCGTTTCGGCGCTGGTCTGGAAAAACATGTTCATGGACCCGGTGAACGGCCTGTTCGCACATCTGTGGCGGTTTTTCGGGCTGACGCCGGTGGAATGGCTGAGCCAGGCGTCGCTGAGCTCGATCGTGATCATCGTGGCCTGGCAATGGCTGCCCTTTGCCACGCTGATCCTGCTGACGGCGATCCAGTCGCTGGACGCAGAGCAGCTCGAGGCCGCGGAAATGGACGGCGCGCCGCCGCTGTCGAAATTCGCCTATATCATCCTGCCGCATCTGGCGCGCGCGATCACCATCGTGGTGCTGATCCAGACCATCTTTCTGCTTTCGATCTTTGCCGAAATCTTCGTGACCACGCAGGGCTCGTTCGGCACCCGCACCCTGACCTATCTGATTTACCAGCGCGTGCTGGAAAGCCAGAACATCGGGCTGGGATCGGCGGGGGGCATCTATGCGGTCATCCTGGCCAATATCGCGGCGCTTTTCCTGATGCGCATCGTCGGCAAGAATCTGGACGCCTGAGGGGGAGGACACCATGGCCCGCACCGTCACCACACGCCGCAAGACACTGAACACCCTGCTTGCCTGGGCGATGGGTCTGCTGATCTTCTTTCCGATCCTGTGGACCATCCTGACCAGCTTCAAGACCGAGGCCGCGGCCATCGCCGACCCGCCGGTGTTCGTGTTCTTCGACTGGACGCTGGACAACTACCGCGTTGTGCAGGAGCGTTCCGACTATGCGCGGTTCCTGTGGAACTCGATCATCATCGCGGGCGGCTCGACCGTGCTGGGGCTGGTGGTGGCGATCCCCGCCGCCTGGTCGATGGCCTTCGTGCCGTCGCGGCGCACCAAGGATATCCTGCTGTGGATGCTGTCGACCAAGATGCTGCCGGCGGTCGGGGTGCTGTATCCGATCTATCTGATCTTCATCCGCATGGGGCTGCTGGACAGCCGTATCGGGCTGACGCTGGTGGTGATGCTGATCAACCTGCCGATCATCGTGTGGATGCTCTACACCTATTTCCGCGAAATTCCCGGCGAGATCCTGGAAGCCGCGCGGATGGACGGCGCGTCGCTGCGGTCCGAGATCCTTTATGTGCTGACGCCGATGGCGGTGCCGGGGATCGCGTCGACCTTGCTGCTGAACTTCATCCTCGCCTGGAACGAGGCCTTCTGGACGCTGAACCTGACGGCCGCCAAGGCGGCGCCGCTCACGGCGTTCATCGCCAGCTATTCCAGCCCCGAGGGGCTGTTCTACGCCAAACTGTCGGCGGCCTCGACCATGGCCATTGCGCCGATCCTGATCCTGGGCTGGTTCAGCCAGAAACAACTTGTGCGCGGCCTGACCTTCGGCGCGGTCAAATAAGGAATCCGATCATGGGACAGATTACCCTTGAAAAGGTGACGAAACGGTTCGGCGAGGCGGAGGTGATCCCACCGCTGGACCTGACGATCGAGGACGGCGAATTCACCGTCTTCGTCGGACCCTCGGGCTGCGGCAAGTCCACGCTGCTGCGGCTGATCGCGGGGCTGGAGGATGTAAGCTCGGGCGTGGTGCGCATCGACGGGCAGGACGCCACGTCGCTTGCCCCCGCCAAGCGGCGGCTGGCGATGGTGTTCCAGTCCTATGCGCTCTACCCGCATATGACGGTGCGCAAGAACATCGCCTTCCCGATGCGCATGGCCGGGCTTGACCGGGCCGAACAGGACCGGCGGATCGAGCAGGCGGCGGCGGCGCTGAACCTGACCGACTACCTGGACCGCAGACCCGGCCAGCTGTCGGGCGGCCAGCGCCAGCGCGTGGCCATCGGCCGGGCCATCGTGCGAGAGCCGGAGGCGTTCCTGTTCGACGAGCCGCTGTCAAACCTGGATGCCGCGCTGCGCGTGGGGATGCGTCTGGAAATCAGCGAGCTGCACAAGCGGCTGAAGACCACGATGATCTACGTGACCCACGATCAGGTCGAGGCGATGACCATGGCCGACAAGATCGTGGTGCTGCGCGCGGGCCATATCGAGCAGGTCGGCAGCCCGCTGGATCTCTACCGCACGCCGCGCAACCGTTTCGTCGCCGGGTTCATCGGCTCGCCCCGCATGAACTTCATCGAAGGCGATGCGGCGGCGCGGCTGGGGGCCGAGACCGTCGGCATCCGGCCCGAGCATATCGACGTCGCCCCCGAGGGCGCGGGCGAATGGCAGGGCGTGGTGGGCGTGGCCGAACATCTGGGTTCCGACACGTTCTTTCACATCCATCAGACGGGGCTGGCCGAAACCCTGACCGTGCGCGCCCCCGGCGAGGTGCAGCTGAGGCACGGCGACCGGATTCACCTGACGCCCCGCCACGATGAGATCCACCGCTTCGACGCGCAGGGGCTGCGTCTGGCATGACCGTGCTTGACGGAAAGACGGCATTGATCACCGGCGCCGCGCGCGGCATCGGGCGGGCCTTTGCCGAAGCCTATGTGCGCGAGGGCGCGCGCGTGGCGATCGCCGACATCGATCTGGACCGCGCGTGCGCCACCGCGGCCGAGATCGGCGATGCGGCCGTCGCGGTCGGGATGGACGTGAGCGCGCAGGACAGCATCGCCCGCGCGGTCGACCGGACCGTCGACGCGCTGGGGCACATCGACATTCTGATCAACAACGCGGCCGTGTTTTCCGCCGCGCCCATCGTCGACATCGCGCGCGCGGATTTCGACCGGGTCTTCGCGATCAACGTGGCGGGGACGCTTTTCACCATGCAGGCCGTCGCGCGGCACATGATCGCGCGCGGGCAGGGCGGGCGCATCATCAACATGGCCAGCCAGGCCGGCCGCCGCGGCGAGCCGCTGGTCGCGGCCTATTGCGCCAGCAAGGCGGCGGTGATCTCGCTGACCCAGTCGGCGGGGCTGAACCTGATCGCGCATGGCATCAACGTGAACGCGATCTCGCCCGGCGTGGTCGACGGAGAGCATTGGGACCAGGTCGACGCCCTGTTCGCGAAATACGAGAACAAGGCGCCAGGCCAGAAAAAGCGCGAGGTCGGCGCGGCGGTGCCCTACGGGCGCATGGGAACGGCGGAGGATCTGACCGGCATGGCGGTCTTTCTGGCAAGCGACGCATCCGAATACGTCGTCGCGCAGACCTACAACGTGGATGGTGGCCAATGGATGAGCTGATCGCGCTGCGCGACGAAAACCTGGACCGGCTGCCCGAGGGCGTGCGCGGCCCCCGCTACGACCGTGCCGCGCTGCGGCCGGGCATCGTGCATATCGGGCTGGGCAATTTTCACCGCGCGCATCAGGCGTGGTATCTGCACCGTCTGTTCGATGAGGGCCGCAATCTGGATTGGGCCATCATCGGGGCGGGCGTGCGGCCGGGCGACGCGGCGCAGCGCGCGCGGCTGCTGGCGCAGGATTGTCTGACCACCTTGATCGAGCTCGACCCCGCGGGCAAATCCGCTGAGGTCAACGGCGCGATGATCGGCTTTCTGCCGGTGGAGCCGGGCAATGCCGCGCTGATCGCGCAGATGGCCGATCCGGCCATTCGCATCGTGTCGCTGACCGTGACCGAAGGCGGCTATTACACCGACCCCGCGACCGGCGGCTTCGATGCCGACCACCCCGATATCCGCCACGACGCGGCCCACCCCGACCGCCCCGAGACCGCGTTCGGCGCGATGATCGCCGCGCTGCGCCTGCGCCGTGCCGCGGGGGTGCCCGCCTTTACCTGTCTCAGCTGCGACAACCTGCAGGGCAACGGGCGCATTCTGGCGCAGACGGTCGTTGCGCTGGCGCGGCTGTCCGACCCGGATCTTGCCGACTGGATCGCGGCGCATGTGCGCTTTCCCAACTCGATGGTCGATTGCATCGTGCCCGCCACCGGCCCGGCAGAGATCGCCCTGGCGCGGGAATTCGGCGTCGACGACGCCGCGCCCGTCACCCATGAGAATTTCCGCCAATGGGTGATCGAGGATGATTTTTCCGCCGGGCGCCCCGACTGGCAGGATGTGGGCGTGACCTTTTCCGACCGCGTCCATGACTTCGAGACGATGAAGATCCGCATGTTGAACGGCGGCCATCAGGTGATCGCCGTTCCGGCCGAGCTGTTGGGCATATCCAGCATCGCGGGCGCGATGGCCGACCCCGCGATCCGCGGCCTGCTGCGCAAGGTCGCCATCGAGGAGATCGCCCCCCATGTCGGCGCTGTGCCCGGCTATACGCCCCAGGCCTATTTCGATCTGGTCGAGCGGCGGTTTTCCAACAGCGCCATCGTCGACACCACGCGCCGGGTGGCCTTCGACGGGTCGAGCCGTCAGCCGGGGTTCATCCTGCCTTCGATCCGCGCCGCGCTGGCGACGGGGGCGCCGGTCGCGGGGCTGGCGCTGGTTTCGGCGGCCTGGGCGCGCTATTGCACCGGCATCCGCGAAGACGGCAGCGCCGTCGCGCCCAACGATCCCAATTGGGCGCGGCTGCACGAAAGCGCGCGTGCCGCGCAAGAACGCCCCGCCGCCTGGCTGGAAATGACCTGGATCTACGGCGATCTGGCGCAGGACACACGGTTCGCGGGCGCCTTTGCCGGCTGGCTGGAACACATTCACGGGCAGGGGATGGCGGCTGCCATAGATGCCTATCTGAACCCGACCTCCTGATCGAAGGCACCTGCGATGATCCTTTGCTGCGGTGAAGCGCTGATCGACATGATCCCCGAGCCCACGGCGTCGGGGCGGCTGGGCTATGTGCCCTGTCCGGGCGGGGCGATCTTCAACACCGCGATCGCGCTGGGGCGGCTGGGCGTGGACACCTCCATGCTGTCGGGCGTGTCCAGCGATCTGCACGGCGCCCTGCTGACGCGGGAGCTGACGCGCGCGGGCGTAGATACATCGCGCCTGATCCGGTCCGCGCGCCCGACGACGCTTGCCTTCGTGGACCTGGCGGACGGCCACGCGAGCTACACGTTCTACGACGAGAATTCCGCCGGCCGGATGCTGGACGCGGCGCAGCTGCCGCCGCCGCCCGAGGGAACGCAGGCGCTTTACTGCGGGGGGATCAGCCTCGTGGTGGAGCCCGCGGCCGAAGCCTACGCCGATTACATCGCCGAACAGTCGCAGTGGTTTCCGGTCATGCTCGACCCGAACATCCGCCAGGGGTTCATCGCCGATGAGCGTGCCTATCGCGCGCGGCTGGACCGGCTGCTGGCGCTGGCCGATATCGTCAAGCTGTCGGATGAGGACCTGGCCTGGCTGGTGCCGCACGCCGGTGACGACGCCGCCAGGGTGGCGGCGCTGACCGGGACGGCGCGCGCATCGCGGATCGTGCTCATCACGCAGGGCAGCCGGGGGGTCACGGCCTTCGGGCCGTGGGATGCGCCCCTGTCGGTGCCCGCCGCTCGGGCGGAGGTCGTCGATACCGTGGGCGCGGGCGATACGTTCAACGCGGGCTTTCTGGCGGCCCTGTCGCGCGAAGGATTGCTGCGCCGCGCCGCGCTGTCGGATCTCGATCGGGCGGCGCTGGAACCGGCGCTTGCCTTTGCCAACCGCGTCGCGGCGATCACCGTGTCGCGCAAGGGCGCCAACCCGCCCTGGGCACAAGAGCTCGAGGGCTGAGGCGCGCGGCGCGCGCCCTCAGCCCAGGCGGCGAAATACCGAATACTGGAATTTCTGCGTGGCGTCCGACGGGGTGTGATGCCCGACCGCGCGGCTGTCGATGAGATCGTAACCCGCGCCTAGCCGCGCCGACAGCGTCTCGGGGCTGTAGCGCTGCACCGGCAGCCCGCTGCATCTTTCGGGGCCGTCTTCGGCGAAGGTGGCGATGATCACGATGGCGCCCGCCCCGGTGCCGAGGCGCAGCGCCTCCAGATAGGCGGCCTGTGCCTCGGGCGTGGTCAGGAAATGGAAGGCGGCCCGGTCGTGCCACAGGCCGAAGCGGCGCGCGGGCGTCCATTGTGTGGCATCGGCGACCACATAGCGCGGCAGCGCGCCGCGCTCGCGCAGCCGGGCGCGGGTGGTGGCCAGCCCGTGTTCGGCCAGATCGACCAGGGTAATGTCCTCGAGCCCTTCGTCCAGCAGCGCGTCGACCAGCCGCGACGCGCCCGCGCCTATGTCCACCACCCCCTGAGCGGCCGCATCGCGATGCGCCAGGATCATGTCAAGGCTGGGCTGGGGCGCCTGCTGGAACCACGACAGCTCATCCTCATCCTTGCTGGTGTAGACGGTGTTCCAATGGGTGTCCTTGTCCATGACGCGGCGCTCCTCAGGTGACGGTGAATTGCCCCATCATGCCCGAATCCTCATGTTCGAGGATATGGCAGTGGAACATGAACGGGGTTTCGGCGGCGGCGGGCCTGTCGAAGCGCACGAGGATTTCCGAGGGTCCCATGACATGCACCACGTCCTTCATGCCGATGCGCGCCTGATCGACCTTTTTGCCTTGCAGGCTGAGCACCTGGAACGAGGTGCCATGCACGTGGAACGGGTGCATCATCATGTCGGTGTTGATCCGCCAGAGCTCGGTTTCGCCCAAGGCCACCTTTTGGTCGATGCGGCCCATGTCGTAGGACTGGCCGTTGATGCCCATCGACTGACCGCCGCCGCCGATAAGGCCGCTGATCATGCTGCCCATCATCCCGCCCATGCCCATGCTCATGTTCAGCGTGAAATCGCGGGTGCGCACGGGCTGGCCCAGATCGGGGATCTGCGCGGGCAGTGTGGCGGGCAGGGACTGCGGGCCCTTGAGCGGCGCATCCGAGACGGCGAAGGACATGATCTCGAACTCGGGGCCGGAGGCGCCGCGGTTCGTCATGCCGCCCATCATGCTGCTGCTTCCGCCCGTGCTGCCACCCATCATGCCGCCCATCATGCCGCCACCCGTGCCGCCCATCATCCCGGTGTCGGTCGAGACCAGCCGCACCGGCGCCCCGTCGGAGAAATCGACGACGATTTCCGCGCGTTCGGAGGAAGAGAGATGCAGCCCGGTCATCGCGACCGGCGCGGGCAGCAGGCCGCCGTCGCTGCCCACTTGGTAAAAGCTGCGGTTGTCGTCGAAGCGCAGCGCATAGGCCCGCGCGTTCGAGGCATTGAGCAGCCGCAGCCGCACCAGCCCGGCGGGCACCGACAGCCGGGGCCGGATCGCGCCATTGACCAGCATTTCGCTGCCCTGAAAGCCGGCCATCCTGCCCATCATGCCAAGATCATAGGTCATCCGGCCGCTGCTGTCGAAGCTGCGATCCTGGATGATCAGCGGGAAATCGTTCTGCCCGTAATCGCGCGGCAGCGGATCGGCAATGTCGGGGTCCTCGACCAGGATCAGACCGGCCAGACCGCGATAGACCTGCTCGGCGGTCTTTCCGTGGACGTGGCTGTGATACCACAGCGTCGTGGCCGGCTGGTCGATGGGCAGCTCGGGCGTCCAGGTTTCCTGCGTGTCGAAGGCCAGCTGTGGGCCGCCGTCCAGATGGCCTGGAATATGCAGCCCGTGCCAATGGGTGGTAATCGGCCCGTCGGTGCGGTTGGTGATCGCCAGCCTGGCCGTCGCGCCGCGTTTGAAACGCAGCACCGGGCCGAGGTAATCCTGGTCGTAGCCCAGCGTATTCGACGGCGCGCCCGCGATGAATTCGCGCTGGCCGAGGATGGCGTTCAGGCTGTTGCCGTTGCCGGCGTCGACATCCATCACCTGCGGCAGGGGCAGCGGCGTGCCGGGTTCGGCGGCAAGGCTGCGGCGGGACAGCAACGCGGGCGTGGCCAGCGCGGCGGCGGAGAGCGTCAGGAATTGGCGACGTTTCACAGGGAGACTCCGTCTTTTGAGGGTCGGTGGTGTTCGGTCCGCGCGTTGCACAGCGTCTGCACGGCGCGGTGCTGGGTCAGGAAGACGCAGCCTGTCAGCTGGTCCAGGAAGTGGCTGCATTTCAGTCGGTCCATGACCGGGCCCTTCACTTCGCTGAGGTGAAATTTCACCCCCAGCGCATCCAGTCGCGCGTTGATCGCCTCCAGCGATTCAAGCGCGCTGAGGTCGATTTCATTAACCGCGGCGCACATCAGGATGACATGTTTCAGATCGTCGCGCTCGGCCACCATGTCGTAGATCCGGTCCTCCAGATGGCGGGCATTGGCGAAATAGAGGCTTTCGTCCACGTGGACCGACAGGATCGCGTCGTGCAGATCCACGTCGTGGCGGTGGATGTTGCGGTAATGCTCGGTCCCCGGCACCTGCCCGACGATGGCCATATGCGGGCGCGAGGTCTTGTAAAGGTGGATCAGGATCGAGATCAGCACACCGGCGGAAACGCCCACCTCCACCCCCAGCGCGAGGGTCAGTAGGATCGTCACCAGCACGGCAGTGAAATCGGCGCGCGAATAATGCCAGGATCGTTTGAGGATCGAGAAATCCACCAGGCTGAGCACCGCGACGATGATGGTGGCGGCCAGCGTGGCCTTGGGCAGGAAGTGGATCAGCGGGGTCAGCAGCAGGGCCGCGATGGCCAGCCCCAGCGCGGTATAGGCGCCCGCCGCCGGCGTGCGCGCGCCCGCGTCGAAGTTCACGACCGAGCGCGAAAACCCGCCCGTGACCGGAAAGCCGCCGGTCAGCGAGGCGCCGATGTTGGCCGCGCCCAGGCCGATCAATTCCTGATCGGGGTCGATGCGCTGGCGCCGCTTGGCCGCCAGCGTCTGCGCGACCGAGATGGATTCGACAAAGCCGATGATCGAAATCAGGATCGCGGGGCCGATCAGCGCGCTCAGCACGCCGGGGTTGAACGACGGCATGGTCAGCGGCGGCAGCGCCTGCGGCACCGCGCCCACGATGTCGACGCCGCGATCCGCCAGCCCCAGCGCCCAGACCGCCAGCGTGGTGGCGATGACGGCAAAGACCGGCCCGGCCTTGGCGCCCATGTCCGCCAGGGTCGGCCCCAGGCCGATGCGGCGCAGCAGCGGCTTCAGCCCGCGCCGCACCCAGAACAGAAACGCGGTCGCCGACACGCCGATCGCCACAGTGATCCAGTTGATCTGACCCAGCCCCGACCACAGGCCGTGCAGCATCTCGATCAGCGTATCCCCCGACGCCTTGATGCCGAGGATGTGCTTCAGCTGACTGGTCGCGATCAGGATGCCGCTGGCGGTGATGAACCCCGAAATCACCGGGTGCGACAGGAAATTCGCCAGAAACCCCAGCCGGAACACCCCCAGCAGCAGCAGGAAGGCCCCCGACAGGAAAGCCAGCGTCAGCGCGGCGGTGACATAGTCGATGCCCTGATCGCCCAGATTGCCAAGCGCCGCCGCCGTCATCAGCGACACCACCGCCACCGGCCCCACCGCCAGCGTGCGGCTGGTGCCGAAGATCGCGTAAAGCACGATCGGCAGGATCGAGGCATAGATCCCCGCCTCGGGCGGCAGCCCGGCCAGCAGCGCATAGGCCAGCGATTGCGGGATCAGCATGATGGTGACGATGATGGCCGCCACCAGATCGCCGCTGAACTTGTCGCGGTCATAGCGGCCGGCCCAGTCGAGCACGGGCAGGTATCTGGTCACGGCAGAGGGCAGGCGGGAGGACAGACGGGAAGAGGGTGCCACGGGATGTTCCACTGGATATTGGGTGTTGCGGTCGCCCGCCCGACAACCGCGGGCGGGCGTGGATCACAGGGGTACGGGCGTCACAGGGCCGCCGACCGGCAGGGGCGACCGTTACAGGCCGTTGATCGGCACCTTCAGCTGCGGGCGGCCCTCTTCGTCGGTCGGCATGGTGCCCGCGCGCATGTTGACCTGAAGCGAGGGGATGATCAGCTTGGGCATCGCCAGCTCGGCATCGCGATCGGTGCGGAAGCGGACGAATTCCTCCCTGGTCTTGCCGCCGCCGACGTGGATGTTGTCGCGCTTTTCCTGGCCGACGGTGGTTTCCCACTGGATCTCGCGCCCGTCCGGGCCGTAGTCGTGGCACATGAACAGGCGCATGTCGTCGGGCAGGGCCAGCACCTTCTGGATCGAATCGTAAAGCGTGCCCGCGTCGCCGCCGGGAAAATCGGCCCGCGCCGAGCCGCCGTCGGGCATGAAGAGCGTATCGCCCACGAAGGCCGCATCGCCCACCACATGCACCATGCAGGCGGGCGTGTGGCCGGGCGTGTCCATCGCAAAGGCGTTCAGCGACCCGATGCGATAGCTGTCGCCATCCTGGAACAGCCGGTCGAACTGGCTGCCGTCGCGCTGAAACTCGGTGCCTTCGTTGAAGATCTTGCCGAAGGTATCCTGCACCACCATGATGTTGCCGCCGATGCCGATGCGCCCGCCCAGCTGCTGCTGGATATAGGGCGCCGCGCTCAGGTGATCGGCATGCACATGGGTTTCGATGATCCATTCAAGCGTCAGCCCGGCGTCGCGGATATGCGCGATGATCCGGTCGGCGTGGCCATAGGTGATGCGCCCGGCCGCATAGTCGATATCCATCACGCTGTCGATCACGGCGCAGGCCCGGGTGGCCGGATCGCTGACGACATAGCTGATCGTGTTGGTGGCCGGATCGAAGAAGGCGTCGACCTGCGGGCGCTGCGACAGATCGACAGGGTAGGCGGGGCTGTCGGACATCGGTTCTCTCCTTATTCTGCGGCCATGGCGGCGGGACGCAGCAGGCCGCTTCTGCGGCCCAGCCACATGCCCACCAGCATGGCGGGCACGAACACAAGCGTGCCGGTCGCGGCGATCGGCAGCGCCGTCAGCGCGGGGCCGGGGCAGAAGCCGCCCAGCCCCCAGCCCACCCCGAAGATGGCCGCGCCCGACAAGAGGCGCGCGTCGAGGTCGGTCTTGGTGGGCAGCTGGAACGTGCCGCCCAGCAGCGGTGCGCTCTGACGGGTCGCCAGCCAGTAGCCGGGCATCGTCACCAGGATCGCGCCGCCCATCACGAAGGCGAGGCTGGGATCCCATGTGCCGAAGATGTCGAGAAAGTTGAGCACCTTGGCCGGATCGGCCATGCCTGAGATGATCAGACCCAGGCCAAAGATCAGCCCGGAGACAAGTCCTGCGATGTTTTTCATGGCTCAGGCTCCGATGATGTGGCGCGCGACGAACACGGTCACCGCGGCGGTCAGCATGAAGGTCAGCGTGGCGACGATCGACCGGCCCGAGCCGCGCGAGATGCCGCAAACGCCGTGTCCCGAGGTGCAGCCGTTGCCGAACACGGCACCAAAGCCCACCAGCAGGCCCGCGACGGCCATCAGTGCCAGGTTGCCCGGCACCGCTTGTTCAGGCCAGGACCCGGTGGTCAGCAGCCAGACCGGGGCGGAAATCAGCAGGCCGATCAGAAAGAACAGGCCGGGCCGCTGGGATTTCCCGCCGAGCGAGCCCTCGAGCAGGCGCGATGTGATGCCGCTGATCCCCGCGATGCGCCCGTTCAGCGCCATCAGCAGAACAGCCGACAGCCCGATCAGCGCACCGCCCGCCAGCGATAGGTATGGAGTGAATTCAGTCACGGTGTCGTTCCTTGTAGGCAATATCCTGTGCGGCGCCGACAAGCCCTTGTGGCGCCATGCGTGTCATTATATATTCGCCATGTCGAACATTCAACAAGTCTAATATAATGATCTTTGAAAAAACCCGACTCCCTCCCGCCCACGCGGCACATGACGCCGCGCATCTGGCCGATCCGCTGGAAGAGCATGTGCAAAGCGCCGCGGCGCTGATGTCGATGCTGTCCAGCCCGTCGCGGCTGCGCATCCTGTGCCGCCTGGTAAAGGGCGAATGCAACGTGGGCGAGCTGGCGGAGCGTTGCGGCGTCTCGCAGCCGACCATGTCGCAGCAGCTCAAGAAACTGCGCGACGCGGGCCTGATCGAGGCGCGGCGCGATGCGCAGACCATCTATTACGCGATCAGCGGGCCGGAGGTTCTGGCCGTGCTCGACACGCTCTACGGGCTCTACTGCGCCAAGGCCGAGGATTAGGCGCGGCGGGCGCCTGCCGCGCGGCGGGCGTCATCTCCGGCGCGCCGCCCGACCTTCCCATTGCCCGAGGCCTGAAACCCTGTCACATTCCGTTTGACGAATATCAAGTCGGGACACCGACAAGGGAGGATGTGACATGAAATTCTTGACCAGAGCGGCCATCGCGCTTGCCTTCGGAATGCTGGCGGCGAACAGCCCGGGCGCCGCCTCTGCCAGCGCGCAGATCGCGGATAAATATCCCGGCTCCCTGCTTTATGCCGAGCCGGTGGAATATATCCCCGGCGTCTGGACCGCGACCGGCGCCACCGCCGCGCCCAGCTACGATAACGCGGGCCACAACAACAACCTCAGCTTCATCATCACCGGCGACGGCGTCGTGGTGATCAACGCGGGCGCAAGCAACGGGCTGGCCAAGGCGCTGCACGAGGAAATCAAGAAGCGTACCGATCAGCCGGTGAAACTGGTGCTGGATGAAAACGGCCAGGGGCACGCGATGCTGGGCAATGGCTACTGGGTCGATCAGGGCGTGCCCGTCGTCGCCCACGCCGAGGCCGCCCGCGCCTTCGAGGAGGCCGGAATGGGGCCGCTGACCGCCGGAAAGCAGCTGCTGAAGGAACGGATCGGCGACACCCGCCTGCAACCGCCCACCGAGACGTTCGAGGATGAATATGTGGTCGAGATGGGCGATTTCACGATCGAGGCGAAATACCTCGGCCCCGCGCACAGCCCCGGCGACATCGTGGTCTGGCTGCCCAAACAGAAACTGGTGATCTCGGGCGATATGGCGTTTGCCGAACGGCTTTTGCCGATCTTTCCCGACACGATCACCAAATCCTGGCTGGAAACCTGGGAAACCGGCTTCGAGCCGTTGGGCGCCACCTATGTGATCCCGGGCCATGGCCATCCAACGAATATGGATCAGGTGCGCCGCTATACCCGCGATTACCTGGTTTACCTGCGTGAAAAGGTGGGCGCGCTGATCGATGAGGGCGGGGACCTCGCCTCGGCCTATTACGTCGACCAGTCGCCCTATGAGCAGCTCGACACCTTCGAGGAGCTCGCGACCAAGAACGCGGGCCGTGTCTACGAACAGATGGAATTCGAATAGGCGCCCGCGCTTCTTCTTGTCCAAATACTCCCGCCGGAGGCGCGGTCTTCCGCGTGCGTCCGGCGGGGCGTCCCGACGCCGATCCACCGGCTCCGCTTCCTTCCACCGGCCCTCCCTCCCGCTTGCAGCCCCGTGGCACGCTGCTTAGTCTGCGCGCAATGCACACAAGGAGCGTCTGATGAAATATCGCGAGCTGGGCCGGGGCGGCCCCGAAGTGTCGTCCATCGGCTACGGCGCGATGTCGTTCACCGATTTCTACGGCAAGACCACGCGGGACGCGTCTTTTGCGGTGATGGACGCGCTGATGGATTTGGGGGTGAATTTTCTCGATACCTCCAACATCTACGGCAAGGGGCGGTCTGAAACCGTCATCGGGGAATACCTGGCCGCGCGCGGCGCACCCGCGCGCGACTTCTTCCGCATCGCCACCAAGGCGGGGATCGTCGCGAACCCGCAAAGCGGCGCGCGGCATTTCGACAATTCCGCCGCCTATCTGGAGGCCGAGCTCGACGGCAGCCTCAAGCGGCTGGGGGTGGATCACGTCGATCTGTTCTATGTCCATCGCCGGGAATCCGCGCGCCCCATCGAAGAGGTGACCGAGACGCTGGTGCGGCTGAAGGCCTCGGGCAAGATCGGCGGGTTCGGGTTCTCCGAAATCGCGCCCTATTCGCTGCGCCGGGCCCAGGCGGTGCACCCGGTCATGGCGGTGCAATCGGAATATTCGCTTTCCACCCGCCTGCCGGAACTCGGAATGGTGCAGGCCTGCGCCGAGCTGGGCACGGCGCTGGTCGCGTTTTCGCCGGTGGGGCGGGGATTGCTGTCAGATGATCCGCCGACGCCCGAAAGGGTGGCGGATCTGCCTTTCCTGGCGAACAATCCGCGGTTCGAGCCCGACAACCTGCTCAGGAACCTCGCGGCAAGTGAAGGGTTTCGCGCCTTCGCGGCCGAGCGGGGAACACCCGCTTGTGCCGTGGCGATGGCATGGCTGCTGAGCCGGGGCCCCCATGTGATCCCGATCCCCGGCACCCGCTCGGTCGTGCATCTGCGCGAGCTGGTGCAGGGCGTGGATCTGAATCTGTCGCGCGAGGATCTGGACCGGATCGATGCCTGCCTGCCCGTCGGCTGGGCCTATGGCGACCGCTATTCGGCGGCTCAGGCGATGGGGCCGGAACGCTACAGCTGACGCGCCGCCGCAGGAGGGAGGCGCCCGGACCAGCCGACCAGCCCCGCGCGGCCGCGGCCCGTCTCCGGTCGTCGCCGTTCGTCGGGGGCCGTGGCGGCCCTCGCGGGCGGACTCGGGGCGCCCTCACCGCGCGCGGCGGATGCGCGGACAGACTTCGCAGCCGCCCTAGAATTTTTTTTTACGTTTTTTCGGAACCTTACCCCGCAGGAAAGAGTTTCGCCTTTGCTGGCGAGCTTGTACCACAGATGCGCGCCCGGGCTCAGATACAGGCCCCCGAGGGGGTGACCAGTAATTGAAAAAGGGGGATCTCAATGGAAAATATGAACGACAAACGCCGGAGGGGCGGGGTCACGCGCCGCGGGCTGCTGCGCGGGGGCACCACGCTGGCCGCCGCCGCCGCGGTCGCCCCCGCCGCCGAGGCCGCGCCGGTTTCCGCCGACCCGCCGGACAATGGTCGTTTCGACCCCGCTTACCGCGAAACCGATCTTATCCGAACTTATTACGATCTGGCTCGGCGGTGATCCGTTGCGCGCCGATCTAGCGAGACCTGTTCCATGTTGAAAAAGCGCACCACCTCAACCGTCGCAACCCCGAAAGCCAGACCGGCGTTCCCGCGTGACACTGCGCCCGCCGATGCGCCGTCGCGGCGCGCGTTTCTGAAAACCAGCGGCCTTGCGGGGCTGACGCTGGGCACCGCCGGGGTCTGGCGCGCCAACCGGGTGCAGAGCGCCCCCGCCGTCGTGGCCGAAAGCGAGGTCGGCGTCGTGCGGCGCAAGACCATCTGTCAGTTCTGCTCGGTCGGCTGCTCGATCTGGGCAGAGGTCCAGAACGGCGTCTGGATCGGCCAGGAACCCGCCTTCGAGAGTCCGATCAATCAGGGCACGCATTGCGCCAAGGGCGCCGCGATGCGCGAGATCTCCATCGGGCATCGGCGGTTGAAATACCCGATGAAGAAAGTGGCGGGGGAATGGACCCGGATCAGCTGGGACCAGGCGCTGAAGGAAATCGGCGAGAAACTCACGACCATCCGCGAAAAATACGGTCCCGACAGCGCCTATTGGCTCGGCTCGGCCAAATATTCCAACGAGATGGCCTATCTCTTCCGCAAGTTCGCGGGTTACTGGGGCACCAACAACATCGACCACCAGGCGCGGATCTGCCACTCGACCACCGTGGCGGGCGTGGCCAATACCTATGGCTACGGCGCGATGACGAACACGTTCAACGACATCCGCAACGCCAAGTCGATCATCATCATCGGCGGCAACCCGGCCGAGGCGCACCCCGTCTCGATGCTGCATGTGCTCAACGGCAAGGAGAACGGCGCGAAGATGATCGTGGTCGATCCGCGCTTCACCCGCACCGCCGCCCATGCCGATGAATACGTGCGCATCCGGCCCGGCGCCGACGTGGGCTTCATGATGGGGCTGATCCGCGAGATCTTCGCCAACGGGTGGGAAGACAAGGAATATCTTCGCCAGCGCGTCTGGAACATCGAGGAGGTCCGCAAGGAAGCCGAGAAGTGGACGCCGGAGGAGGTCGAGCGCGTCGCGGGCATCGCCCCCGAGCAGACCCGCCGCGTGGCCCGGATGCTGGCCGAAAACCGCCCCGGCACGCTGGTCTGGTGCATGGGGCTGACCCAATCCCATATCGGCAACAACAAGACCCGCACCGCCTCCATCCTGCAACTGGTGCTGGGCAACATCGGCAAATCCGGCGGCGGCGCCAACATCTTCCGCGGCCACGACAACGTGCAGGGCGCGACTGATCTGGGCGTCTCCTGCGATACGCTGCCGGCCTATTACGGCCTGGCCGAAGGGGCGTGGCGCCACTGGGCGCGCGTCTGGGACACGCCCTACGACTGGCTACAGGGGCGCTTCGGGTCCAAGGACCTGATGGAAAAGGCCGGGATGCCGGTCAGCCGCTACCTGGACGCGATTATCGAGGCGCCCGACAAGATCGACCAGCCGAACCCGGTCAAGGCGATGACCTTCTGGGGGCACGCGGCGAATTCCATCACCCGCGGCGTCGACCAGCTCAAGGCGCTGGAGGAGGTGGAGCTGCTGTGCGTGATCGACCCGCATCCCACGCAGGTCGCGATCATGACCCAGAAGCAGGATGACGTCTATCTGCTGCCCGCCGCCACCACGGCCGAAATCCACGGCTCGGTCACCAATTCCTCGCGGTCGGTGCAATGGCGCGACAAGGTGTTCGAGCCGCTGTTCGAGTCGCGCTCGGACTACCGCATCCTTTACACGCTGGCGCGCGAGCTCGGCTTCGCCGACGAGATGTTCAAGCATATCAAGGTCGAGAACGAGGAGCCGGTGGCCGAAGACATCCTGCGCGAGATTAACCGCGGCACCTGGACGATCGGCTATACCGGCCAGTCGCCCGAGCGGCTCAAGCTGCATATGCAGCATCAGGACAAGTTCGACAGCGTCTCGCTGGAGGGCAAGGAAGAGCCGGTGAAGGGCGAATATTATTGCCTGCCCTGGCCCGCCTGGGGCACGCCGGAAATGGGTCACCCCGGTACGCCGCTGCTCTACGACACGTCGAAATCCGTGGCGAAAGGCGGGCTGACCTTCCGCGCACGCTGGGGTGTCGAGCGAAACGGCGAGAACCTGCTCGCGGAGGACAGCTTTTCCCAGGGCAGCGAGATCCGCGACGGCTATCCCGAGGGCACGCTGGGCATGTTGCAGGCGCTCGGCTGGGCGGGTGAGCTGACGGATCGCGAAAAGCTGATGATCGTGGCCGTCGCCCTCGACGAATACCGCCATGAGATGCCGAACATGTCCGACGCCGACGTGCGGAAGGCGATGGCGGAATTCGAGCGCATGGCCATCCAGATGGCGCGCGACACCAAGGGCAAGGAGACCCATCCCGACACCAACGGGAGCTGGCAGTCGGGCAACAATGCCTCCAATTCCGGCACCGCCGATCAGCCCGATCAGGTCGATCTGTCGATGTTCCCCGACTATCCCGAGGAAGCGCTGATCGCGATCAAGGCCTATCTGGCGGCCAATCCGCAGGACAAGAAGGACAAGAAGAAGAAAGACGCCAAGAAAAGCGACCGCGAGGCGCTGCGCGACAAGATCATGAAGGTGAACTGGAAGACCGACCTGTCGGGCGGGGTCCAGCGGGTGATGATCGCGCATGGGCTGTCGCCCTTCGGCAACGGCAAGGCGCGCGCACTGGTGTGGAATTTCCCCGATCCCGTGCCGGTCCACCGCGAGCCGCTGTTCACGCCGCGCCGCGATCTTCTGCCCAAGTACAAGACTTACGAAGACACGCGGATGTGGCGTTTGCCGCTGCTCTACGAGTCGGTGCAGAAAAACGACTATGCCGCCGAATACCCGATGGCGCTGACCTCGGGGCGCCTGGTGGAATTCGAGGGCGGCGGCGACGAGACGCGCTCGAACAAATGGCTGGCCGAATTCCAGCAACAGATGTTCGCGGAGATCAACCCCGCCGATGCCGATGCGGTGGGCGTGTCGAACGGCGCCTTCTGCTGGGTCGCAACGCCCGAGGGGCGCGTGCGCGTCAAGGCGCTGGTGACGCCGCGCGTCGGGCCGGGGACGGTGTTCATGCCGTTCCACTTCGCGGGGATGTGGATGGGCGAGGACATCTCGAATCGCTACCCCGAGGGCGCAAAGCCCTATGTCATCGGCGAGGCATCGAACACCGTGCAGACCTACGGGTATGACTCGGTGACGCAGATGCAGGAAACCAAGGCCACTTTGTGCCGTATCGAAGCCGCATAAGGAGCAAGCATCTTGTCCAGATTGAAATTTCTCTGTGACACCGAACGCTGCATCGAATGCAACGCCTGTGCCACCGCATGCAAGAACGAGAACGAGGTGCCCTGGGGCATGGTCCGCCGCCGCGTCGTCACCATCAACGACGGCGAGCCGGACGAGAAATCCATCGCGATTTCCTGCATGCATTGCACCGACGCGCCCTGTGTGGCGGTCTGCCCGGTCTCGACGCTCTATCAGACCGATCTGGGGATCGTGCTGCACAACAAGGACACCTGCATCGGCTGCGGCTATTGCTTTTACGCCTGTCCCTTCGGCGCGCCGCAATATCCCAACGCCACGCTGTTCGGGTCGCGCGGGGTGATGGACAAATGCACCTATTGCGCCGGCGGCCCCGAGGAGAACGGCTCGGAGATCGAATTCCAGAAATACGGGCGCAACCGCATCGCGGAGGGCAAGCTGCCGCTGTGCGCCGAGGTCTGTTCGACCCGCGCGCTGCTGGCCGGTGACGGCGAGACCATCGGCGAGATCTACCGCGAGAGGGTCATTCACCGCGGCTACGGCTCCGGCGCCTGGGGCTGGAAAACCGCCTATTATCCGGATGAAAAGTCATGAGCCGCACAGCTACCCCCCCCGAAGGTCAGGTCGTGGTACATGGCCGTGATTTCACCGCATACCGCGTCTGGGGCGCGATCGCGGCGCTGCTGCTGGCGATCGCGCTGGTCGTGGAAATCGTCTTCCTGTTCGGCGGCCGTCATCAGACCACGCCCGAGGTCCGCTGGGGTGTCAGCGTCATCGAGGGTCAGCAGACCGGCGATCTGGAGCGCCAGAACCGCACGCTGGCCGCGGAGGTTCTGAAACAGCGGACCCAGCTTCAGGAGGATCGCGCCCGGTCGGGGCCCGCCCCCGCCAGCGACGCGCCGCGCTACGCGCTCAGCCAGGGAGAGCTGTTGACCGAAAGCCCGATGAACGACGGCGCGGGGCTGACCCGCAGCTGGGCCACCGCAGACAGCGCCACCTCCGATATGCTGCGCCAGGGCCAGAAGGTCGTCGGAACCTCGTCGCTGCCCTATGCCAACGCCCCCCTGTTCGAGCGGCCGAACGCCCGCGACTGGCGCATTGGGCTGGCCGATGTGGCGACCCATATAGGTGCCATAGCACTGCTGGGCTTTTCGTTCCTGCTGGCGCTGCTGCTGGCGGTCCGGGGCCGCGTGCCCATCGCCAAGGGGCGCAGCGGACGCACGGTCAAGCGGTTCAACTTTCTCGAACGCGCGAACCATTGGATGACCGCGCTCAGCTTCATCATGCTGGCGCTGACGGGGCTGACCATCGCCTTCGGCGACACGCTGATCCGGCCCTTCGGCAAGGATGTCCTGGGCTGGTCGGGTTGGCTGGCGACTTGGGGGCACGCGATTTTCGTGCCGTCCTTCACGCTGGGGGTGGTCGCGATGGCGCTGATGTGGACCTGGCGCAATCTTCCGTCCCGGCTTGACTGGGAATGGCTCAAGCGTGGCGGCGGGTTCTTTTCCGACAGCGGCGACAACCCGCCCGCGCGCAAGTTCAACGCGGGCCAGAAGCTGATATTCTGGTCGGCTTTCCTGGGCGGCGGTCTGATGATCGTCTCGGGGCTGCTGCTGATGTTCCCCTATTACTGGCTGGATCTCGAAGCGATGAGCTGGGCGATGCTGACCCACGCGATCATCGGCGCCTTGCTGATCACCGTTTTCGTGGGTCACATCTATATCGGCACCGTCGGCATGCAGGGCGCGTTCTGGGCCATGTGGGGCGGCGACGTCGATCTCAACTGGGCCGAGGAACACCACGAGCTGTGGGTCCGCGAACTGGGCGAGCATGATCCGAAACACACTCCGGCACGGCGCACGGGCATCCAGCCTGTCGTCGGCCGCAAGAGCGAGGCCTGAGATGACTGCCTTCCTGACAGGCGCGGGTGTGGCGATTTTGTTATCGCTCGCGACCTTCTACACCTACGACATCGCCGCCGTGACCGAGGTTGAAAAGACCAACGACCGCGCGACGGAGCTGATCGACCCGCGCCGCCCGGCCGCCGAGGAGGGCGACGCGAAAGCGTTCAAGCAGTAGAGGACCACGACGGGCGATATGTGGCGATGGCGCCCGTATCCGGTCCGCCCGTATCCGGCGGCAATATCCCGTGACCGCCGGATGATCCGCACCGCCGCGAGGGAGGAGGCGCCGGATCCCGGGACCGGGGCCGGGCGCTGTGCTCAGCCCGCGTGGCCCGGCACGAAATGACCCCAAACCGGCAGATGGTCCGAGGCCCGCCGCGCCTCGCCTTCGCGGATCACGCCGAACGCCTTCAGGTGGAGATCCTTCGAGCAGGCCATCCGGTCGTAATGCAGGAAGGGGCGGCGCGAGGGGTAGCTGAACCCCATGCTGTGCACCCTGAAATCGGGCGCCAGCGGCTCGGTGCCGCGGGTGGCGGCCCATTCGTTGAAATCGCCCGCGATGATGGTCGGGCGCGTCGGCATCCGGGCAAGCTGTTCGCGGATCGCGTGCAGCTGCTTGCGGCGCGAGCTGCGCAGCAGGCCCAGATGCACGCCCACCACGCGCGCGCGCCGCCCGCCGAGCGTCAGATCGGCGGCGATGGCGCCCCGCGGCTCCAACCCCGGCAGATCCATCAGATGCACCTCTTCGATCACCGTCGAAGGGCGCACGAGTATCGCATTGCCGTGCCAGCCCATCGACACCTCGTTATGGGGCACCGGGACCGAGACGAATTCGCAGTGCGGTCCGAAACGGTGCCGGGCCAGCGAGGCGGGCCGCGCGCCCAGACGGAAATCGGCCTCTTGCAGCAGGATGACATCGGCGTCGAGCCGGTCGATCACCGCGACCGTGCGATCCGCGGACCGGCGCAGATCGGTCCCCAGGCCGGCACGGATGTTATAGCTTGCGACGCGAAGCTCGGGAGGGCTGTTGCTGCTCATCGGCTTTATATAGTGTGCCCCGGAAACAAGTGGAGCCGGAATGCTAAAGCCGATGAGAGAACAGGGTTTCGTCGTCAAGGGGATCTGGCTGATCCTGTGCCTCGCCTTCGTGGGCGGCATCGCGATCGGGCGGCTGTCGCTGTCCTTCGTCGCGGGGATCACCTTTCTGTTGACGCTGGTGCCGGTCTATTTCGCGCAGCGGATGGAGGTGAAGCTGCCGCTCAGCTTTATCGCGGCGATCGTGGTGTTCATCTTCGCCACGATCTTTCTGGGCGAGGCGATCGATTTCTACGAAAAATACTGGTGGTGGGATATCGTGCTGCATGGCGGATCGGCGCTGGGGTTCGGGCTGATCGGGTTCCTGTTCGTCTTTACCCTGTTCGAGGGCGACCGCTACGCCGCGCCGCCTGTCGTCGTGGCATTCATGGCGCTGAATTTCGCGGTGACCATCGGTGTGCTGTGGGAAATCTTCGAATTCGCGATGGACCAATGGTTCGGCCTGAACATGCAGAAATCGGGGCTCGTGGACACGATGGGCGATCTGATCGTCGATGTCGCGGGCGCGAGCCTCGGTGCGGGGGCGGGGTATCTTTACCTGTCGGGGCGCGATGTGGGCGGGGTGCATTACTTTGTCGACGGCTTCATCAAGCTGAACCGGCGGATGTTCCGCAAGCACCGTCTGGGCCGCGGCGGGCGCGGCGGGGACGGGGCGGCGCGGAGCGGCGGGCAAAGCCGGGGCGGCCGCTGATCGCCTGTCGGGGCGGCGCACCCGCGCCCGCCGCGGCGCCATGGATATTTTTGACCAGAAGAAGCGGCCGACTCAGCGGTCCGCCAGGATCTTGATGTCCAGCAGCGCGGAGCGGCGTTCGGAGCGCACCACCGTCAGCGCCGCCTCGAGCGCGGGGGCAAGCGCCTGCGGGTCGCTCACGCGGCGGGTCCAGGCGCGGCTGGCCTGCGCGGTCAGGGTGAAATCGGGTGTGGGTTCGAGGGCGGTCAGGGGCATCCGGTTGGCGCGCACGGCCTGGCCTTCGGGATAGAGCCCTGCGACGGAGGCGCGGACCGCGCCCCATTCCTCGTTGTTGAGGATCACGACAAGCACTGGCAGCGCCAGCGCCTCGGCGATCTGGTGGCAGACGGTGGGGTTCGAGAACATGTAGGAGCCGTCGCCCATCGTCGCCACGCAGATCCGTTCGGGCGCGGCGAGCTGCGCGCCGAGTGCCGCGGGAAAGCACCAGCCGAGCCCGCCGGAGTGCGGTTCCTGAAACCATGACAGATGATCGCGCCGCGGCAGATGCGACAGCGGCACGCCCAGTTCGGAGAAGACGGAGGACGGCAGCGAACCGAGCGCCTCGCCCAGCCGCTGCGCGACGAGCGCCTTGGTGATGCCGGTCCCGCTTTCGGTCGATGCCGTGGCGCGGGCAGTGCGGCGCGCACTGTCGGCGGCAAGCGCGGCGCACCGGGCGGCGATGGCGGGATTGTCGCGGGGCTGTGCGCGCATCGCGTCGATCAACGGCGGCAGGATCAGCGCAAGCTCTCCGGTGAGGGAAAGATCCGCGCGGAAAGTGCGGACCGGAAAGCGGGAAAAGAGCGGATCTGGCCCCGCCTGGATCACACGTGCGCCCCGGGCCAGGGTGTGGCGGTCGGGCCACCACGGAGCGAGGCTGTCGAGCACCAGCACCACATCCGCGCGCGCCAGCGCCGCGCCGGGGTCGGGGCCGATGTGGCAGGGGTGGTCGGTCGCGATGGGCAGCCGGTTGGCCCACCAGGAGCAGACGGCGACGCCCCAGTCGCGGGCCCAGTCGGCAAAGGCCGCGAAACTCCGCGCGTCGCCCGTGCCGCGTTGCGCGATCACCAGCGGCGCGCGCGCCTGCGCCAGCCATTGCGCGGCTTGGCGGATGGCGGCCGGATCGGGCGCGGCGGCGGCGGGGGTCATGGTCGGCGGGTCCGCCAGCGCGGCGGCCTCCACCGGCTCGCACAGCACCTCGCGGGGGAGCGACAGGTAGACCGGGCCGCGGGGCGTGGAATGCGCGATGGCGCGGGCGCGGTCCAGCAGTTCCGTGATCTGTTCGGGGAACCGCAGCTCGTAATCCCATTTGCACGCCTCGCGCACCAGCGCCGTCTGGTCGCGCATTTCCTGGCCCCAGCCGATGGGCACGGTGCGCGCGCCGAAGCGGTCTTTTTCCGTCGCCGGGGTGCGGCCCGACATCAGGATCATCGGGATGTTGTCGCAGGCCGCGTTGATCGCGCCGGTCGCCCCGTTCGACAGCCCCACGTTGGTGTGCAGCATCACCGCCTGCGCCCGGCCCGTCATCAGCGTATAGCCGTGCGCCATGCCGAGCGCGGCATGTTCATGCGGGATCACCAGCGCGCGGGGCAGGTCCGCACCTTCGGCGGCGGCCTCGGCCAGCCCCTCGATGATCGGCGGGAAATCGGTGCCGGAATTGGCAAAGACGCAGTCGACGCCGAGCGCCTTGAGCCTGCGGAAGATCGCGCCGCCGGCGGTGACGGTTGCGGCCATGGCTCAGCCCCCCAGCATGCGCGGCAGCCAGAGCGTCAGCGCCGGAAAGGCCAGCAGCAGCGCCACGCGGATCAGCTCCGCCCCGAAGAAGGGGGCCACGCCCTTGAACGTCTCGGTCATCGGCGTGTCGCGGGCCAGCGCCGAGATCACGAAGACGTTCATGCCCACGGGCGGCGTTATCAGCCCGAGCTCCACCACGATGAGCGCGAGGATGCCGAACCATATTTTCAGATCCTCCGTGCTCATCCCGAAGCCGGAGCCCTCGGCCATCTGATAGAGGCCGCCGTTGATTTCCAGCAGCATGGGCCAGAAGAAGGGGATCACCAGAAGGATCATCGACAGGCTGTCCATCAAACAGCCCAGCAGGATCAGCGCCACCAGCAGCAGCACCATCACCGCCATCGGCGAAAGGCCGGACTGGGCGATCCAGGCGGCGGCCTGTTGGGGCAGGCCGAGGCGCGACATGAAGATCTTCATCAGCTCCGCGCCCAGCAGGATCAGATAGATCATCCCCGAGGTGCCCGCCGTCGCCAGCAGCGCGCGCGACAGTTGCGCCAGGCGGATGCGGCCCTTGGCCAGCCCATAGATCCACACCAGCACGACGCCCACCGCGGCGGCGGGCGTGGGGTTGAAGAACCCCGCGTAGATGCCGCCCAGCACGATGCCGAAGATCGCGAAGACCGGCAGCATCCCCAGCGTCGCCGCGATGAATTCCGCCCGGTCGGCGGCGCCGCCGCGCGGGCCCGCGTCGGGGCGGATCATCACATAGGCGGCGATGGTCAGCATGAACAGCAGAACCGCCAACAGGCCCGGGATCATCGCCGCCATGAACATGGTGACGATATTGGCCTCGACGATGATGGCATAGACGATCAGCACCACCGAGGGCGGGATCAGGATGCCCAGCACGCCGCCCGCCGCCAGCGCGCCCGTCGCCAGCGCGCCCGAGTAGTTGTAGCGCTTCAGTTCCGGCAGGGCGACCTTGCCCATCGTCGAGGCGGTCGCGAGCGAGCTGCCGCAGACCGCGCCGAAGCCCGCGCAACCGGCGATGGCGGCCATCGCGGTGCCGCCGCGCATCCAGCCCAGCCAGGCGTTCGCGCCGCGAAAGAGCGCGCCCGACAACCCCGTGACGGTGGCGAGCTCGCCCATCAGGATGAACATCGGCACCACCGACAGGTCGTAGATGGAGAACTGCCCGTAGGCCAGCGTCTTGAGCTGGCTCAGCATCAGCCCGGGGCCGTTGACCCAGACGATGCCGCCGCCGCCCACCAGGATCATCGCATAGGCGACCGGGATGCGGATCGCGATCAGCACGACAAGAAGCGCCAGGCTGCCGAGGCCGAGGATGATCGGGTCGCTCATCCGCGCGGCGTTCGCGCCGCGGTGGCCGCAGCGCCGAGCGATTGCACGAACGTCAGCGCCGCGGCCGCGACCAGCAGCGCCAGCGAGACCAGGATAGGCAAGAAGGCCAGCCAGATCGGAAATTGCACGATCGCGGTGGTGTAGTCATATGCCCTCTGGTCCAGCATCCCCGCATACATCCGCCACAGCAGGAGCGCGGCGAAACCCATCGCGATCAGCGAGGCCAGCCCGCGCAGCAGCGCGCGCGCGCGCGGTGATGCGCGGGCGGTGAAGATATCGGCGGTCACATTCGCATCCGTCAGCTGGCAGTAGGGCAGAAAGGCGAAGACGGCGACCGCCACGCCCACCTGCGTCATCTCGAAATCGCCAGGAAAGGGTTTCCAGACGATCATCCCCAGCACCGAAGCCACGTTCATGGCCACCACCAGCAGCAGCACGACCCCGCCCAGCAGCGCCCAGAGGGTGATGAGCCGCCCGAGCAGGCCGGGCGCGCCGCCGCGGCCATCCTGCACCGGACCCCCGTGCACCGACGCTCCACCGGCCGGGACCCGTCCCGGCGGGGCCGATGGTGCGCGGGGCGCGGCCGGGGGCCGTTGCGACATCAGTTGGACGCGCCGCTTGCGTTTTCCGCGATCAGGCGGCGCGCCTCCTCCACCAGCGCGGCACCGTCGATGCCCTTGGCGGCGACCTCATCGATCCAACGCTGCACGACCGGCTCCATCGCCTGGCGGAAGGCCTCGGTCTGCGCGTCGGTCAGGGTGACATGGGTGTTGCCCGCGTCGGTGGCCACCTTGATGCCGAAGTCGTCGGAGGCGCGCCAGATATCGCCCACCTTGCCCCACCAATCGCGCCCCGACGCGTCGCGGAACGCCTTCTTGATGTCGTCGGGCAGCCCGTCCCAGCGCGCCTGGTTCATTGAGACCTGGAAGGTGGTGTTGCCGAAACGGGTCCTGTCGGCCCCCTCGATCTGAAACCTGGTCTGGTCCTGGATTTTCAGCGCGGGGATGATCTCCCACGGGATGAAGGCGCCGTCGACGACACCCTTGGACAGGGCCTGCGGCAGCTCGGGGACCGGCATGGCGACGGGATTGGCGCCAAGGGCCTCGATCACCCAGGCCCCGGTGCGGGTCGGGATGCGGATGTTCTTGCCCGCCAGGTCGGCGGGGGCGCGCACGTCGCTGTCGGCCATCTGGATGGCCTGACCGGCGTGCACGTGCAAAAACATCACCTCGAGCCCCTTGTAATCCTGTTTCAGCTGATCCTGAAACATGTCGTAGAGCGCCAGGTTGGCCGCCCTGGGGTCGTTTTCATAGACGTTGGGCAGCTCCATCACTTCGGTCCGGGGAAAAAGGCCGGGGGTATAGCCGTTCACCGTCCAGATCAGATCGACCACGCCGTCGCGGGCCTGGCTGACCAGTTCCGGCGGGCGGCCGCCCAGCGTCATCGACGGAAAGATCTCGATCTTGACGCGGCCGCCGGAGTTCTCTTCGACCGCCTTTGCCCAGGGTTCCAGCATCTGGGTCTGCGCGGGCGCCTTGGCCCCCAGAAAATGGTGCAGCTTGAAGGTGAATTCCTGCGCGAAGGCTGTGCCCTGAACGAGGATCAGCGCCGCAGCCGTCAGTGCGGTCTTCATCAGTTTGGTGGTCATCTCGCATCCTCCCGGTTTTTTGTGCCTTGCGCCGGATAGTGCAGCGATTGCCGTGGCGCGGCAACGTCGCGATTTGCAACCGGGCGAGATTTATGCGCGGCCGGTCAATCGCCCGCCGCAGGCTGTGGCAGCGCAGGCCCATAGGCATCGAGCGCCGCGACACCCTGCGGGCTGAGTGCATAGATCCCCCGTTCCACCCGGATGAACCAGCCGTAGTGGTTGTCGGCCATCAGGCGGCGGGCATGGGCGATCTGCGTCTCGCGGGCGACTTCGGCGCCCTTGCTGGGGCCGCTGCGGTTGAGGTGGTGCAGGCAGCGCAGCGCGTCCTGCCGATAGGCGGTGATCAGGCCCCGCCGGGTCGCGCCGCCGCTGTTCGGATCGCCCACGCGCCGGGCGAATTCCTTCAGCAGCGCGGCCCTGCGGCGGGGCGCGGGGCGCGGCCGATAGGGGGCGGGGTCGCAATGCACCTGCACCAGCGCGTCCCGCAGGCGCACCGTGATCAGCCCCACGCCCAGTCTGCGGCAAAGCGCGGTCATGTTCTTGAGCGCCCGCATGAAGGGCTTTCCGCGCCCGTGGGGGGCGGCGATATAGACCGTGTCGCTGATCGCCTGCCGTTGCACCGCCTGATGGATCAGCGACAGCGAAAAGCCGGTCTTCAGCTCGACGATCAGCGGGTCCTCGTCCTGCACGCCGGGGTGCAGCGCCACCACATCGGCGGCGCCGATTTCCGATTTCACCTCATAGCCCTGGGATTCCAGAAAGGCCTTGATCGGCGGGTATAGGTCGGTTTCGCGGCAGGGCCCTGTCATGCGCGCCATGATAGCGTCGATGCACGCGCAAGAGAATCCCCCGATTGATCCTGCGCGCGCGTCGGACGATCGGACGATCAGGCGCGCGGGCACCCGGGCATTCGGGCGCGCGGGCATTCGGGCGCGCGGCGCGCGGGCGCCGCCGCTGTGCTACCCGGCGGCGAGGGCGTCGATCCCGGCCTGTGCGACTTCCCGGTCCTGCTCGGGCGTGCCGGAGCTCACGCCGATGGCGCCCGCGACCTCGCCGCCCGCGATCACCGGCAGCCCGCCGCCCACCACCATCAGCCGCCCCCCGATCGCCGAGGCGATGCCGTAGGCGGGCGCGCCCGGCTGGCTGGCCGTGCCGTATTCATGGGTGGGCTTGCGCGCCGCGGCGGCGGTGAAGGCCTTGTCGATGGCCAGGGTGATCGAGGTGATCTTGCCGCCGTCCATCCGCTCGAACGCGATCAGGTTGCCGCCCTCGTCGGTCACGGCGATGCACATGGGCACGCCGATCTCGTCTGCTCTGGCGCGGGCACCCGCGATCAGCTTGCGCGCCTCCTCGATGTCCAGCCGCTTGATGGTCAGCATTCGTCTCTCTCCTTTGTCGGGTGTAGGGGCGCGTGCGGTTCAGCCTGCGGTGCCCGAGATCTCGCGCATCGCGGCGAGGAAATCGGCGACCTCGCCCAGAGTGTTGTAGTGACACATCGACACCCGCACGCAGCTGCTCAGCCCCAGCGGGTTGAGGATGTTGCCCGAATAATGATCCGCCTTGCGCGAATGGGTGCGGATGCCGCGCGCGTTCAGCGCCTCCACGACCTCGGGCGCCTCCTTGCCGCGGACGGTCAGCGACACCAGCCCCTCGCGCGCGGGGTTGTCGATGCCGCCCAGGACCTCGACCCCGTCCAGTTCCGCCAGGCCGGTCTGGTTGCCGGTGCCGTGCAGCATCGCCCGGGTCAGCGCGTGTTCGTGTTCGTGGATGGCGCGGGCCGCGGCCTCGATCCGGGCGCGGGGATCGGTGGCGTCGGAAACCGCGCCGCCCAGCCAGTCGAGATAGCCCACCACATCCGACATCGTGGCGTAGGAGCCGGTGTCGCGGGTGCCCAGTTCCCAGTTCATCTCGGGTCCGCCGCGCAGCGCGTTGTGGGGCAGGGCCGCCAGCCGGTCCGACAGCCAGGCGACGCCGTAGCCGTGGCGCGAGAAGACCTTGTAGGGCGAGATCACGTAGCCGTCGACGCCATAGGCATCCACGTCGATATGGCCGTGGGCCGCGTGCTGGATGCCGTCGACGATCACGATGCACTCGGGCGCACGTTTGCGGATTGTGGCGGTGATCGCGCCCACGTCGACCCCCATGCCGGTGACCGGAGAGGTGTGCAGGATGGTGGCCACGGCCGTGTCGGGATGGATCGCGGGGGCGTAGGCCTCGGCGCCGACGGTGCCGGTGGCATCGTCATGCGGCACCTGCACGTAGTCCATGCCCGCGACCTCGGACCAGCGCGCCGCGGCGGAGGCGGAGGCGGGGTGTTCCAGCGTGGAGCCCAGCACCAGCCCCTTGCCGCGCCCGAGGATGGCGGTGCCGATCAGGCGGAACAGCAGCTCGGTGCCGCTTTCGCCGGTGATGACCTGCCCGCCGGTCGCGTTGAAAAACAGGCGCACGTCGTCGCGGGCACGTTCGATCACCTCGACCAGCGCGCGGGAGGCCGCGTTGGCGCGGCCCTGATTGTCGGGGATCGCGGCGAATTCGGCCGAGGTCTCCACCACCGATTTCAGCGTCAGCGCGCCGCCGGCGTTCTCGAAGAAGATGCGCTCTCCCTGCCAGGGATCGCTGTCGACATGCGCGAAGCGGTCGCGGATCTGGGAGAGCAGGTCGTCGGAAAACCCCGGCATTGTCTGGTCCTTGAATTGAAGCGGTCGCGGATTTGTGGCGTAGAAGGTTGTGCCGTGCAAGAGCGTGCGGCACGGGCTCTGTCAGTCGGCGGCGGAACGGGCGCTGTGAGCCGTCGGCGGGAACGGACGGCGGGGGCGGGATGCCTCCGGCGGGGATGTATGGACGACAATGAAGGGGGCGGCGCGCGAAAGCACAGACCCCCGCCCGCCGATGGGGCGCGCGGGGGTCAGGCAGGGCGTCGTGGCGGGCGGTGTCCGGTCAGATCACGACCACGTCGAGCGGCGGGAAGCCGTTGAAGCCCACCGAGGAGTAGCTTGAGGTATAGGCGCCGCAGCAGCGGATGATGAAGCGATCGCCCGAACGCAGGCCCAGCGGCAGCTGGACGGGACGTTTTTCGTACAGCACGTCGGCGCTGTCGCAGGAGGGCCCCGCGAGGATGCAGGGACCTGTCGCCTCGTCGTCGCGGTCGGTGGTGAACTGGTAACGGATCGCCTCGTCCATGGTTTCGGCCAGGCCGGAGAATTTGCCGATGTCGAGATAGACCCATCGGTGCATGTCCTGCTCGGATTTTTTCGACACCAGCAGCACCTCGGCGGCGATCATGCCGACATTGGCGACGAGGCCGCGACCGGGTTCCGCCATCACGCGGGCGACATGGCCGAAGCGGGCCTCGACCAGTTGCATCACGCGCGCGGCGTAGGTGGTGGGATGCTCGATCTCCTCGCCGTAGAAGGCGGGGAAACCGCCGCCGATGTTGAGCAGCGACAGGTCGAACCCCGCCGCCTGCGCCTGGGCCCAGATCGCGGCGATCTGGTCGAGCGTGGTGGTCCACATCTCGGCCTTGCGGGTCTGCGATCCGACGTGGAAGGAAAAGCCGACGGGACGCAGGCCGAGATCGCGCGCCAGTGCCAGCAGGTCCAGCGCCTTGTCGCGGGCGCAGCCGAACTTGCGGCTGAGCGGCCAGTCGGCCTCCGACGCGTCGACGATCAGGCGGATGTAGACCTGCGCGCCGGGGGCGTGGAGGGCGA
This sequence comes from Brevirhabdus sp., assembly GCF_052826345.1. Lineage (NCBI taxonomy): Bacteria > Pseudomonadati > Pseudomonadota > Alphaproteobacteria > Rhodobacterales > Paracoccaceae > Brevirhabdus > Brevirhabdus sp. The sequence goes on from NZ_JBRBUA010000013.1 coordinate 54,676, forward strand.
TCTTCTCGAGCTCCTGCTCGGCGTCGGCCGCGAAAAGCTCGATGCCCGCGTGATGGGCGAAGGCGATGTCGGAGCCGCGTTTGACGGTGTTGCCGAAGGAGATCGTGTCGGGCGCGGCGCCCAGGCTGAGGCAGAGCTCGATCTCGCCGCGCGATGCGGCGTCGAAATGCGAGCCGAGGTTGACCAGTTCTTCCACGATCTCGCGGGCGGGGTTCGCCTTGACGGCATAGTGAATGTCGGCGTGGCCCAGGCCCGCCTTCAGCGCGCGGAAGTTCGCGGCCACGACTTCGGTGTCCAGCACCAGCGTCGGGCGATCGAAATCATGCGCGCGGATATAGGTTTCAATGCGGTTGGCCTGTGCATCGGCGACACGTCCGACGAAATCGGTTACGTAGGCGTTCATGGTCATCTCCAATAGACCCGGCCAAAGATATGACCGCTCACTTCCAAGGGAGACGTTACCGTCGCTACGTAAACACGGGTGGGTCGAGCCCACCGGCCAGAGGCGCGTGCGTTGGCGTCTTGAGTTTGGCAAATGAGGCGAGTCGCGCCTAAAAGCAAGGGGTTTTTCAATTAAATTTCGCGCGGGAAGCGCGGGGTGGCGGAATTGCCGACGGCGGCGCGGGGTGCGCCTGGAAATGCCAGGAAACACATGTGCTGTCAGAGGCATGGGTAGGGCCCGGCGCGCTGCGAAAATTTCCTGCGCCCGGGCCGGGTCGCGGGGGTTGCTGCCGGTGGCGATTTCCGAAACCATCGTCGGGACGAAAAAACGGGAGGCAGCGGCCATGTTCGACGATCTGAGCGGCAAGACCGCCCTGGTGACGGGGGCCTCGGGCGGGCTGGGGCTGCATTTCGCGCGGCTTCTGGCGGGCAGGGGGGTGCATGTCGTTCTGGCCGCGCGCAGGCAGGAGGCGCTGGATCAGGCATGTGCTCAGATCGCGGCGCAGCCGGGCGGGGGCAGCGCGCGGGGCCTGCGGCTGGATGTGACCGAGGCGGGCTCGGTGGCGGCGGTGTTCGACAGCGCGGGCGCGCCCGATATCGTGATCAACAACGCGGGCGTCAGCGACGCGCGGCGCAGCCTGGATCTGGCCCCCGCCGAATGGGACCGCGTTCTGGACACCAACCTCAAGGGCTGCTTTCTGGTGGCGCAGGCGGCCGCGCGCGCCGCGCGCGATGCGGGGCGGGGCTGCGCGATCGTCAACATCGCCTCGATCACGGGGCTGCGGGTCGCGGGCGGCATCGCGGCCTATGCCGCATCCAAGGCCGGGGTGATCCAGCTGTCGAAGGCGCTGGCGCTGGACTGGGCGCGCCACGGCGTCCGGGTCAACGCGCTTTGCCCCGGCTACATCGAAACCGACATCAACCGCGATTTCTTCGCCACCGAGGCGGGGCAGGCCATGATCAAGCGCATTCCGCAGCGGCGGCTGGGGCAGGCGGGCGATCTGGACGGGGCGCTGTTGCTGCTGTGCTCGGACGCGGGCAGCTATATCACCGGCGCGTCGCTGGCCGTCGACGGCGGCCATCTCGTATCATCGCTATAAGGACGCCAGATGGACTTTACCATTTCCCCGCAGCTGGAGCAGACCCGCAGGCGGATCGCCGATTTCGTTGCCGAACATATCCTGCCGGTGGAGGCGGATCGCGGCGCCTATGACGCGCATGGCAACATCCGCGCCGAACGGTTGGAGCCGCTGCGCGACAAGGCGCGCGCGGCGGGGCTGTGGTGTTTGCAGCTGCGCCCGGAAACCGGGGGCGGGGGGCTCGACAAGGTCGGCATGGCGGTCTGCTACGAGGAAATGAACCGCTCGATCTTCGGGCCGGTGGTGTTCAATTCCGCCGCCCCCGACGACGGCAACATGATGGTGCTGGAACAGGCGGGCACCCCCGCGCAGCGCGCCCGCTGGCTGGCGCCGATCGTCAAGGGGCGCGTGCGCTCCGCCTTCGCGATGACCGAGCCGCGGCCGGGGTCGGGGTCGGACCCGTCGATGATGCGCACCACCGCCGAGCGGCGCGGCGACAGCTATGTGGTGCACGGCCGCAAGTGGTTCATCACCGGCGCCGAGGAGGCGCAGCATTTCATCCTGATGGCGCGCACCTCGGACGATCCGCGCCGCGGGCTGACGGCCTTCCTGTTCGACCGCGACCAGCCCGGCTGGCGGATCGAGCGGCGCATCCCGATCATGGGCCCCGAGGAACACGGCGGCCACTGCGAACTGGTCTTCGACGGGCTGGAGATCGGGGCCGAGAACATCCTGCTGGAAGAGGGCCGAGGGCTGAAGCTGACGCAGATGCGGCTGGGGCCTGCGCGGCTGACCCATTGCATGCGCTGGCTGGGGCTGGCGCGGCGCTGCGTGGAAATCGCGCGCGACTATGCCGAGACGCGCCACGGGTTCGGCGTGCGGCTGGCCGATCGCGAAAGCATTCAGCTGATGCTGGGCGATCTGGGGATGCAGATCGAGATCGGGCGCCTTCTGGTGATGAAGGCCGCCTGGGAGCTGGACCAGGGCCGTTATGCGCGCAAGCAGGTGTCTATGGCCAAGGTGCATGTCGCCAATCTGTTGCATCAGGCCGCCGATACCGCGATCCAGATCAACGGCGCGCGCGGCTACTCGACCGACACGCCGCTGGAATGGATCTATCGCTATGCCCGGCAGGCGCGGCTGGTCGACGGCGCCGATGAGGTGCACAAGATGGTGCTGAACACCCACATGGCCGCCGAGGCGCGCGATTTCTGGCAGTGGGACGTGGCGCAATGACCGGCGCGCCCGCGGCGGCGACCGATTTCGACGCGGCGGTGCTGCGTGGCTTTCTCGCCGGACGCTTTGGGGCGGCGGAGGATTTCACGCTGGAGCGGGTCGGCGGCGGGCAGTCGAACCCGACCTATTTCCTGCGCTACGCCGGGCGCGACATGGTGCTGCGCAAGCAGCCGGACGGGCCGATCCTGCGTGGCGCCCATGCCGTGGACCGCGAATTCCGCGTGTTGAGCGCGCTGTCGGAGACGCCCGTGCCGGTGCCGCGCCCGGTGTTGTTCCACGACGACCCGGCGCTGCTGGGCACGCCGTTCTATCTGATGGAGCGAATTGCGGGGCGGGTGTTCGGCGATGCCGCCCTGCCCGGTGTGCCGCCCGCCGAACGCCGCGCGATGTATCTGAGCATGGCGCGTACGCTGGCCGCGCTGCACGCGCAGGAGCCGCAGCGCATCGGGCTGGGCGATTACGGCCGCCCCGGCAATTATTTCGAACGGCAGCTCGCCCGATGGAGGGGGCAGTACGACGCTTCGCCCGCGCCGCGCATCCCGGCGCTCGACCGGGTGATCGACTGGCTGGGCGCGGCGCTGCCGCCCGATGACGGCCAGGTCGCCATCGCGCATGGCGATTTCCGGGTCGGCAATATGATCTTTCACCCCAGCCGTCCCGAAGTCGTGGGCGTGCTGGACTGGGAGCTTTCGACGCTGGGCCATCCGCTGGCCGATCTGGGGTTCTGCTGCATGCCCTGGCACAGCGCGCCGCAGGAATACGGCGGGCTGCTGGGACTGGATCTGCCCGGACTCGGCCTTCCGTCCGAGGCCGATTTCATCGCGGAATATTACGCCGCCGCCGTACCGACCGGCGATCTGCTGCCGTTTCACAAGGTCTTTGCGCTGTTCCGCTTCTCGGTAATCTTCGTGGGCATCGCGGACCGTGCCGCGGCGGGCACGGCGTCGTCGCACGACGCGTCACGCGTGGGGCCGCTGGCCGAACGCTTTGCCGAGCGCGCCCTGGCGTTGACGGGGGGCGACGGCTGAGGATCGCGGCGGCCCTGGCAAGGCCCCGCGCTGCGCGGTCCCGCCGGAGGGGCCCGCCCGTGCCTTTCCGCGTCAGAACCCCAGCCCCGCGATCTGCGCCAGCAGCACCGCATTCAGCGTCAGCACGACAGCCGCCGCCAGCATCGCCAGCGCCCGCGTCACCGGCCCGATACGGAACCGCCCCATCACGTCGGCGCGGGCGGAAAAGATGATCAGCGCGATCATCGGCACCGGCAGCGCGATGCTGAGCACGACCTGAGACATCACCAGCGCCTCGGTCGCATTCACCCCCATCGCCACCACGGCGAAGGCGGGCACCATCGTGACCAGCCGACGCAGCCAGATCGGCAGGCGCATGTTGACGAAGCCCTGCATGATCAGCTGCCCCGCCATCGTGCCCACCACCGAGCTTGAAATGCCCGAGGCGATCAGCGACAGCAGAAAGACCGAGGCCGCCGCCGCGCCCAGCAGCGGTGTGAGCGTGTGATAGGCGGTCTCGATCTCGGCCACTTCGCTGTAGCCCGAATGAAACGCCGCCGCGGCCATCATCACCATCGCCATGTTGACCAGGCCGGCCGCCGCCAGCGCCAGGACGACCTCCCTGTTGGAGAAGCGCAAGATCTTCTGGCGGTCGGTATCGTCGCGCGCGACGGCGCGATGCTGGGTCAGGCCGGAATGCAGATAGATCGCATGGGGCATCACGGTGGCCCCGATGATGCCCACCGCGATGGTCAGCGCGGCGGTATCGGGCAGCGAGGGCATGACGATGCCGAGCGCGGCATCGGTCCAGCCGACGGGAGCGATGAAGATCTCGACCAGATAGCACAGGCCGATGACACCGACGAAAGCGCCGATGATCAGCTCCATCGGGCGGAACCCCTGACCGGCGAGGATCAGGATCGCATAGGTCACGATCGCGGTTATCACCATGCCCCAGATCAGCGGTATCCCGAACAAAAGCGCGAGCCCGATGGCGCCGCCGAGAAACTCCGCCAGATCGGTGGCCATCGCGGCGATTTCGCTGACCCCCCACATCGCCCAGGTGACGGGGCGGGGAAAATGGTCGCGGCAAAGCTCGGCCAGGTTCTGCCCGGTGACGATGCCCACCCTTGCCGACAAAGCCTGGAACAGCATGGCGATCAGGTTCGCCACCAGAACCACCCATAGCAGCGCGTAGCCGTAGCCCGCGCCGGCCTGGATGTTCGTCGCGTAATTGCCGGGGTCCATGTAGGCCACGGATGCGATGATGGCGGGGCCTGCGAAGAGCAGCGCCGCGCGGGGTCCGCGCCGTGTGCCCGCAAGCACCTCGGCCATCGCTTCCTGGGTCCGCCCGGTCGAGAAGCTCAGCATGATGTCTGCCTGTCTGAATGCCTTGGTGCTGAAATAATGCCTAGGCTACATTAATGTCAATTGGCATTAATATTGTGCCGCACCTGCACCGATCACTTTCCGATGAAACGTGAAAAGGCGCATCACGTTCCCGGCAGGGCGCATGTGAGAGGGAATTGTAGCCGTGGCTGCAATCTGATCGCGCGCTTGCATCCGGGGGCGCCGAGAGCTACAAAACACCCCACCGAGGGCCATAGCACGAAAGGCGCCCCCATGCCCGATGCGCCCGAAACCCCGCCGCGGAACGACCCCCGGCAGACGGCTCGACACACGGCCCAGCACACTGCGCGCTTTGACCAGGCGCGCGCGGCGCAGGCCGTCGCCATCCTCGAAGATTATGTCGAGATGATCGGCGATCTGATCGAGGAAATGGGCGAGGCGCGTATCACCGATATCGCCGCGCGCATGGGGGTGACCCATCCCACCGCCACCAAGGCCGTCGCGCGGCTGAAGCGAGAGGATCTGGCCGTGTCGCGGCCTTACCGCGGTGTGTTTCTGACCGAAGCGGGCGCGGCCCTGGCCGACCGGGTGCGCGCGCGCCACAGAACCGTGGTCGATTTCCTGATCGCCGTGGGTGTGCCCGAGGAAGCAGCCGAGCTGGATGCCGAAGGGATGGAGCATCACGTCTCCGAGGTGTCGCTGGCGGCGTTCGAGCGGTTTCTCGACCGGCAGCGGGGCGGTTAGGCGTCCCCGGCCTGTGATCTTTGCACATCGGCGGCGCTGCTCCGGTCGCGCCCCCACAAGATCCGCGACCAGCAGATTTCATGCAGAAAATAGCTGACAAAGCCCGTCGCCGCTCCCGCCAGCGCGATGCCCCCGCCGGTGGTGAATGAGCCGGTGAAGCCGTAGCCGATCACCGACATCACGATCAGCCCCACGCCCTGCCACGTCGCGGCCTTGACCATGATCCTGATCTTGCTGTCCATATCGAGCGCCTTTCACTTGGTTTTGCGCCCTTGGTATCGTGGCGCCCCGTCTGTGGACATTCTGTGTCTTTGCTGCACAATAACCCGTGAGAAGATAAAAAATCGGTTTGGTGACTATTATCGACAAGCGCGACAGATCCGCAGCATTCCGCCAGCGCCTGAGCTGGGCAATGGACCGCAAGGGCATGACCCGCAGCGCGCTGGCGCGGGCCACGGGCGTGGACCGCTCCACCATCGGGCAGGTGCTGCGCCCGGATCAGGCGCGGCTGCCCGGTGCGCAGCTTACGGCGGATGCGGCGGCAGTCCTCGGGGTCAGCACCGATTGGCTGCTGGGGCTGACCGACCGTCCCGAACGCCCCGGCGACATCGTGGCGGCCGCCGTCGCGGTCAGCCCGGCGGAACGCAGCTCCGCCGATGCGCAGCTTTTGGGCTGGCATCAGGAAGCGGCGGGATACCGCGTGCGCCACGTGCCCGCGACCCTGCCCGATATCCTCAAGACCGATGCCATGCTCGACTGGGAATATGCCGGGATCCGCGAACATGGCGCGCAGCATGCGATCGGCACGACGCAACAGCTGCGCGACTGGTTGATGTCGGGCATCTCGGATTACGAAATCGCGCTGCCGCTGCATGAGGTGAGATCCTGCGCCGAGGGCACCGGCTATTACGCGGGGCTGGACCGTGCCACCCGCCACGCGCAGCTGCGCGCCATCGCGGATCTGTGCGACCGGATGTACCCCAAGATGAAACTTTTCCTGTTCGACGCGCGCCAGGTCTACAGCGCGCCCGCCTCGGTGTTCGGACCGCGGCTGGCGGTGGTCTATATGGGGCGGTTTTACATGGCGTTCCGCGAAAGCGGCCGGGTGCGCTCGTTGAGCGATCATTTCGACTGGCTGGTGCGCGAGGCCCGCGTGGACGCGCGCGACGCGGCGGCCCACATCGGCGCGGTGATCGGGGAAAGCGCGGCTAGCTGAGGTTCAGCAGCATGTCGGTCTGCGGCACGAAGAATTCCTGATGATACACCGGCACGTCCTTCAGCGAATAGGCGGTGAAGACCAGATGCAGCACGGGCCGGTCGGCCTGGCAATCGCTGTGCTGAACCGCCAGCGCGGGCGGGGCGGTGATTCTGACGCTTTGCTTGAGTTTGCTGACCGGCAGGTCGTAGCGCTGTGCGATCAGCGTCTTGAAATTGGTGCCGTCCAGATCCGCGGTCGGCAGGTGGGTCAGTTCCGGGAACTTGTCCGACAGCGCGCGGAACACCGCGTAGAGGCGCAGCTTGTCGCTGACCGTGAACACCCTGTCGATACGCAGGAGCGCCTGACCGTCCTGTCCGATCTCATCTGACCAAGGGCCGCGTTCGCGGCAGAGCGTGCGAGAGACGACATTGGTATAGACCGGAAGAAAGCTGCCCGGGCTGTCGGGATCGGAAAAGCGGATGTGCCAGGGTTCGTCCAACCTGCGGCTGAGCCGTGCCACCACGGTGCCGCTGCCCTGTCTGCGGATCACCAGCCGGTCGGCAACCAGCGCGCGCAGCGCGCGCTGCACCGTGCCCAGTCCGCAGGGCGAGGCGCGCACCAGCTCCGCCTCGGTCGGCAGGCGCATCCCGGCCATCCAATAGCCGTCGTGAATCGATTCGGTGAACGCGCGGCGCAGACGCTCGTGCTTGGGTATGGCATCGGAGGGGTCCCAATAGCGGCTGATGAAATCTTCGCAAGTGGCTTGGGCGTGCTGCACGGATATCGGGCCTTTCGCAGAGTGGGTCGGGCGATGTGATAGCAGAATACCGAAATAAGTTGACGGCACAATATTGCTATGCACAAATACCTACGTAGCAATTTTTGCCGCTTTGGGAGAGGCGGGGAAAAAGTGGCGGCGCGCACCGCCGCGCATCGCATTTCGCAGGGAGGAGACCCGAACATGAAATTCACCAAGATACTGCACGCCGCCGCCAGCCTGTCGGCCGCGGCCCTGATCGGCGCGGGTGCCGCGCAGGCGGCCGAACGGTTGTCGCTGTCGACATGGGGCAGCCCGAAGCATTTCCAGGTCGAGAAATTCGTCCCCGTCTTCGAAAAGCTGCTGGAGGAAAAGAGCGGCGGCGAGTTCCGGATGAAGACCTTCATGGGCGGCGAGATGCTCAAGCAGCAGTTCGTGGCCTCGGGCATCCCGCAGGGCACCGTCGACATTTCGCTGACCACGCTCGACAACTGGTCGGGGCAGGTGCCCGAGGTGTCGATCCTGACCACGCCGCTGTGGACCCATTCGATGGAATGGACGCGTGACAACATGAAGCCCGGCAACCCGGTCTTCGACTATTTCGACGCCAAGTTCCGCGACGCGGGCGCGGTGATCATCGCGCTGTTCGACATCGGCCCGCCGGTGCTGTCGTCGAATTTCGAGGTGACCGGCCCCGAAAGCTTCGAGGGCAAGGCGATCCGGGTCTATTCCAAGGGATCGGGCATCGTGGTGCAGGCCCTGGGCGGCGCGCCCACCATCATGGGCGTGGGCGATGTGTATTCCGGGCTGCAACGCGGCACGGTCGACGGTGCGCTTGGCGGCCTGGGCGGCGCGGTCGGGCTGAAGCACTATGAGGTGACCGACCACATGTTCATGCCGAACGGCGTCCTGGGCACGCTGCTGCATGGCTATGTGATGAACAAGGACAAGTTCGACAGCCTCAGCCCCGAGCAGCAGGATCAGCTGATGTCGGCCGCCACCGAGGCGCGCGATCAGATGCAGCAGTTCGGCATCGACAGCACCGAAAAGCTGGTTCAGGTGGTGCGCGACAGCGGCAACACCGTCACCGCCGCCAAGCCCGGCACCCCGCTTTGGGATGCTTTCGCGACCAAGCTGGAGCCCCTGGCCGACGATGCCCGCGCGACCTATCCCGCCGAGCTGGTCGAGCTTATCGCGGCCAAGTGATGCCTTGCGCGCGCGCCGGGTGACCGGCCGCGCCGGGGCGCGGCGGCCCGTATCTCCCACACGGGCCGCCTGATTCCGCTGTGCCTTCCCGGCCGCAAAGCTGGCCTCGAAACCGGCCGCAAAACCAACTCCGAAACCGGCCCCGAAACCCGGGTGCCGCCCGCTCGACTCGACACCCCTTCGGCTGCCGACCTGCGGGTCGCGCAAACGCAAAACCCGATTATCACAAAAGGGCGACCCCATGCTTGAACCCGCGCGCATGTTTGGCAAGGCGCTGACTTACATCTCGATCGCGCTGATGCTGCTGCTGTCGATCCCCATCACCTATGAGGCCATCGCCCGCGCCTTCGGCGCGCCGACGATCTGGGTCTTCGAGACGACGCTCTATGCCTTCATCTTTCTGGGGTTCCTGGGCAATGCGCTGGCGGTGCGCACCGGCGCGCATTTCCGGGTGACGCTGCTGCGCGACATGTACCCCGCGCTGCGCCGCCCGCTGGATCTTTTCGCCCAGCTCTGCACGCTGGGGTTCGCCCTGCTGATCATCGCGGCGGGCAGCTATTTCGCCTGGAACTCCTTTTCCAAGGGCATCCTGGCCGCCACCATGCTCGAGGTGCCGCTGTTCATCCCGCAACTGGCGATACCGCTGGGCGGGCTGGGGCTGTTCATGCAGACGCTGGTAATGATGCTCACCGGCGAAGAGGTCTCCAACCCCCATGTCGGAGACTGAGCCATGTGGACCGATCTGATATACGACTACGGCGCCTATGTGGCGATCTTCCTTCTGTTTCTGCTGATGGTGCTGTCGGTGCCGGTCTTCGTGTCGATGGGGCTGGCCGCGTTCATGGCATCGCTGCTGCTGGAAGATCCGTTCCAGGTGTTCCGCAACTTCATCAACATCTCATGGCAGGGCGCCTCGATCTTCGAGCTGGTGGCGCTGCCGCTGTTCATCCTGACCGGCACGATCATGCAGCGCACCGACGCGGGGCGCGACCTGTTCGAGGTGACCAAGGCCTGGGCCGGGTCGGTGCCGAATTCGCTGGGCGTGTCGACGATCCTGGCCTGTGGGATCTTCGCCGCGATCTCGGGGTCGAGCATCGCGACGGCGGCCACGGTGGGGCTGGTCGCGATTCCGCTGCTGACGAAGGAAGGCTACGGCGAGGCGCGCGCGGGCGGCTTCGTGGCGGGGGGCGGTACGCTGGGCATCATCATCCCGCCGTCGATTCCGCTGATCCTCTACGGTGTGATCACCGAAACCTCGATCGGGCAGCTGTTCATCGCGGGCGTGGTGCCGGGTGTCATCATGCTGGGCCTGTTCACCCTCTACGTGCTGATGTCGCGGCCGCGGATCAAGACCGAATACAAGGTGCCGATGCGCCGGCGGCTGACGATCACCGCCTCGTCCTTCGGGGTGGTGCTGCTGCCGGTGGTGATCATCGTGGCGATCTACACGGGCATCTTTTCGCCCACCGAGGTCGGCGCGCTCTCGGTGATCTATGTCACCGTGCTGGGGCTGGTGCAGGGCAGGTTGAACGTGGCCAAGCTGCTTGGCGCCGCCGAGTCCGCCACCGCCACCACCGCGATGCTGATCATGCTGATCGTCTTCGGCCAGTATTTCGCGCATTTCCTGACGTTCGAGCAGATCCCCCAGCAGATCGCCGCGGCGATCGTGGAAAATGCCACCGGCGTCTGGGCCGTCACGCTGATGATCCTGGCCTACATCGTTATGGGGATGTTCCTGGAAAGCGCGGCGATGCTGCTGATTTCGATCCCGATCTTCTTTCCGGTGGCCGAACAGATCGGGATGCACCCGCTGACCTTCGGCATCTTCGCCGCGATCTCGATGGAGATCGCGCAGATCTCGCCGCCGATCGGGGTGAACCTGTTCACCATCCACGGCATCTCGGGAATCCGGCTCAGCCGTCTGGCGCGCGGCGCGGCGCCCTTCCTGCTGATCCAGATCGCGATGCTGTATCTGGTCTATTTCTTTCCGCAAATCGTGCTGTGGCTGCCGATGTCGATGCACTGAGCCCTGCGCGCAATCCCAACCGCTGATCTGGAGACTTGATGTGAAACTGAACGACGAAGAACAGGCCATGCTGGCGGGCAAGATGGGCCCGGCGCGGCAATGGGCGATGGACCATCAGGTGCAGGTCGGGCGCATGTTCGACGCGCAGGACATGGTGCCCGTCAGTCAGGCCCATATGATGGGCGACCCGGAGTCGGTGGGCCTGGCGGGGGTCGAGTTCGTCGAACGCTTCGCCGCCCTGCCCGAGGAGCAGCGCCGCGTCGCGGTGCCGATGATCACCGATCCGCGCGGCGTCGATCTGAGCTATTACGACCCGCTGGGCCAGACCGAGGAGATGGCCGACATCGAGCGCCGGTTCATCGCCGCCTGCCGGGCGCTCAACATCATGATGACCGACACCTGCATCAATTATCAGACCATCATGCCGCCGGTTCTGGGCGACCATGTGGCCTATGGCGACACCGGCGTGGTGATCTATTCCAACAGCGTCTGCGGCGCGCGCTCGAACTTCGAGGGGGGGCCCTCGGCGCTGGCGGCGGGGCTGACGGGGCGCACCCCGCGCTATGGCCTGCATCTGGATCGCCACCGCCGCGCCACGCGCCGTTACGTCGTGCGCCAGCAGCCCGAGGGGCTGACCGACTGGGGCGTTCTGGGCGCGGTGATCGGGCGCAAGGCCGGCAGCTATTGGGAGGTGCCGGTGATCGAGGGGATCGAGAAGGCCCCCTCCAGCGACGCGGCCAAGCATTTCGGCGCGGCGATGGCGAGCTACGGGTCGACGCCGCTGTTCCACATCGCGGGCGTCACGCCCGAATGCGCCACGTTGAAAGATGTCGGCGGCGAAAACCTGACGCCGGAGGATATCACCGCCGACGATATCGAAGCCCTGCGCGCCCCCTTCGGCGGGCGCGGCGCCAAGGTCGATGTGGTGGTCTTTGCCGCGCCGCAGCTGTCGCTGGTGGAAATGCAGAGCGTCGCCGCGCTCTGCCGCGACAGGCAGCGCCACAAGGACACTTCGCTCATCGTGTGCACCTCGCCCAGCGTCTACACCGACGCGCGGCGCATGGGCTATAACGACGCGATCGAGGAGTTCGGCGGCAAGGTGCTGCAAGGTACCTGCTTCTACCAGCAATACGCGCGCGAGATCGGCGAGGCCAACGGCTGGAAGCGGCTGCTGTCCAATTCCACCAAGATCGTGAACATTCTGGGCGGCTATGGCTATCAGCCTTCGCTGGCCTCGATGGAAAACTGCATAGAAAGCGCCGTGAAGGGGGAAATCGTCTGATGGCCACAACCTATAAATGTCATGTCGGCATCGGCAAGAAGGTCGAGGGCGAAGCGCTTGTCGCCGATGACAATTTCTCGGCCCGCTATGACCTGAACCGCATCGAGGGCGTGTTCTCGCGCCCGCAGCACAAGCTTTACGGGCAGCAGTACAACGGCAAGATCCTGGTGCTGAACACCGCCAAGGGCGGCGTCGCATCCGCCTGGATGCTGCATGAGATGGCATCGCGCAACATCTGCCCCAAGGCGATCATCTTCAATTCGGCCAATACCATCCTGGCCCAGGGCGCGGCGCTGGCCGAGATGAGCATGGTCGACCGGTTCGAGGACGGCGATGTCACCACGCTGTTTCGCACCGGCGACACCCTGCAGGTCGATCCCGAAGCGGGAACGGTGACGATCACCAACCGTTGACCGGCAGCGGGGTCGGGGCGGTATCCCCCTCGCCCGGGGCCGCTTCGGCCGCGGCGTCTTGACCGCGCGCGTCATTCGGGCCTTTTTCCCGCCCCGCGGGGCGGCTAAAGTCGGCAGTCCCTGCCGCGGTCATGCGCGGCCGCGACGCTGCGGCAGGTCTTCTGACGCCACAGCCTCGGCGGCGGTTGCGCCGCCTGCGGTCACGAAAAGGGACGAGCGATGAGCGAACAACATTACGTCAGCCGGACAGGCTGGCTGCGGGCGGCGGTGCTGGGGGCCAACGACGGGCTATTGTCGACGTCCAGCATCTTGGTCGGGGTGGCGGCCGCGGCGTCCAGCCAGGGGCAGATCCTGCTCGCGGGGCTGGCGGGGCTGAGCGCGGGCGCGCTGTCGATGGCGGCGGGGGAATATGTCTCCGTCAGTTCGCAGGCCGACAGCGAAGCCGCCGACCTGGAGCGCGAGACACGCGCGCTCAGCGCTGATCCCGAGGGCGAATTGAACGAGCTGGTCGAGCTGCTGGAAGGGCGCGGGATGTCGCCCGAGACCGCCCGGCTGGCGGCGCGGGACATGACCGAACACGATGCCCTCGCCGCCCACGCGCGGGAGGAGCTGGGCCTGTCGGACCATCTGTCGGCCAATCCGTTGCAGGCGGCGATCGCCTCGGCCACCGCGTTCCTGGCGGGCGGTGCGCTGCCGTTGATACTGGCGATGATCCTGCCGCATGGCGCGATCAGCTATGGCATTTTCGCGCTGACGCTGGTGCTGCTGTTCGTGCTGGGCGCGGTCGGCGCGCGCGCGGGCGGGGCGCCGATGGGGCGCGCCGCGCTGCGGGTGGCGTTCTGGGGCGTGATCGCGATGGGCGCGACCTACGTGATCGGCGCGGTGTTCGGCACGCGGCTCTAGCCGCGTCGGGCGGCCCCGGGCATTTCAATGGCCCGGCGCCGCCTGTCCACAGCGGCCTGGTCGGGTTTATTCCATGAACCAGCCGTGGCTGACGATCATCGATTGCCCGGTCAGCGCATTGGTCGGGAAAGCGGCAAAGAGGTGGGCGATCTCGGCCACGTCCTCGACGGTGGTGAATTCCTTGTCGACGGTACCGCCCAGCATCATCTTTTCGACCACCTCCTTTTCGGAAATGCCCAGATCGCGCGCCTGTTCGGGGATCTGCCTTTCCACCAGCGGCGTCTTGACGAAGCCGGGGCAGATCACGTTCGAGCGCACGCCATGCGCGGCGCCTTCCTTGGCGATCACGCGGGCGAGGCCCAGCAGCCCGTGCTTGGCCGTGACATAGGCCGATTTCAGCGGCGAGGCTTCCTTGGAATGGACCGAGCCCATGAAGATCACCGAGCCCGAGCCGGCCTTGTACATATGCGGCAGGCAGGCCTTCGAGGTCAGGAAGGCGCCGTCCAGGTGGATCGCCAGCATCTTTTTCCACTCCGCAAAGGGGAAATCCTGCACCGGGTGGACGATCTGGATGCCCGCGTTGGAGACCAGCACATCGACCCCGCCCCAGGTGTCGACAACCTCGGCCACGCCCGCGTTCACCGCGTCCTCGTCGGTGACATCCATTTCCACGCCGATGGCGGTGCCCGGACCCTCGGCGGTCAGTTCCTCGGCGGTGGCGCGGGCCGCGTCAAGCCGCAGGTCGGCGATGGCGACATTGGCCCCGTCGGCGATATAGCGCCGCGCGATCGCCTTGCCGATGCCGCTGGCCGAGCCGGTCACGATGCAGGATTTTCCCTTGAGGTCCATGATCTTTCTCCTTGTTCAAACTGACGGGGTGGCTTCGCGCGGTGCGGCGATCCGATGCCCGGTCTACAGTCATGCACGCGCGTCGGACAGGTCGAAAACCTGCATCCGTTCGGCCGAATCGTGGCGCTTTTCCCATTCGGGGTGGGTCATCGTGCGTTTGGCATCATTGCGCCCGGCGGCCCAGTGGGCCTGCATCGACCGGCGCGAGAACTCGTAATCCTTGGACGCGCTTTCATAGCGGGTCTGGCGATAGATCAGATGCGCGATGGTGATGCGCGGATCGGGCGGGCCCGCGATCAGCGCCCGCGCGTCCGGGTCGTCGCGCAGCGCGGCGGGCAGGCGGTCGTAGAGCCTGCGCGCCGCGGCGCGCGTTTCGTGCAGGCGGCGCATCATGTCGGTGTTGAACCGGGTCCGGCTGGAAAAGCGGATGTCCTTTTCGCGCGCCTCGATTTCCCAGACCGATCGCGGTATCGGGCCACGCGCGTTGAACAGATCCACCTGAAAAACGCAGAGATCGCGGTCGGGCAGGCGCCTGTCCAGCACGTATTGCAGCGGCGTGTTCGACACCAAACCGCCGTCCCAGTAGGACGCGCCGTCGATCTGCACCGCCGGAAACCCCGGCGGCAACGCCCCCGAGGCCATGACATGTTCCGGCCCGATGGTCCGTTCGGAGCTGTCGAACCAGGTCATGTTGCCGGTTTCGACATTGACCGCGCCGACGCTGAAACGCACGTTCCCGGTGTTGAGCAGGTCGAAATCGACCAGCTCTTCCAGGGTGCGGCGCAGCGGCGCGGTGTCGTAATAGCTGGTCGCGCCCGCGGCCCCGAAGGGCAGCAGCGCGGCGGGCGGAAAGCGCGGGGTGAAAAAGCCGGGCACCCCGACCATCGCCGTGGCCGCGGCGCTGAGCCGGTTGAGCATTCCGCGCGCCCAGTACCCCTCGGCCATTGGTTGGGACAGACCCATCGATGTGGCCTGTTCCCAGAACGCGCGCAGCCGCTCGACCCGCCGCTCGGGGGGGTTGCCCGCGATGATCGCGGCGTTGATCGACCCGATGGAAATGCCCGCAACCCAGGCGATTTTGGTGAACGTATCGCTCAGCCCTTCGAAGGCGCCGGCCTGATAGGCCCCCAGCGCGCCGCCGCCCTGAAGGACGAATACATTGCTTTCGCGGGCTTTCATGGCGGGAATCCGATCGTCGGCCGGGGGATGATCCGTTATCTAGCGCGGGCGGGGCGGCTGAATATTTACAAATTCGTAATGCCCTACGTGATCCCGGCCTTCACCAATACGCTGACGTTGCTGTCGAAATGCTCCGACATCGCGGCCTCGGCCCGGCCGGGATCCTGGGCCATGATGGCGGTGGCGATGCGTTCATGGCAGCGGATGTTTTCGCGCCGGTTTTCTTCGGTGGCGCGGCTGCGCCAGCCGATATCCCAGGTCTGCCGCGTGATCACGCTGAACGAGTTGACGATGATCGCATAGAGCGAATTGCCGGAGGCCGTGGCGATGACCTCATGAAACCGGATGTCATGTTCCATGACGCGCATAGGCTGATGCAGCTCGTCGAACATGGCGGCGACGATATCCAGAAGCTCGCGCGCCTGTGCGTCGCTGCGGCGCAGCGCGGCCAGGCTGGCGGTGCGCAGCTCCAGCGTGCGGCGCGCGTCGAGGATCTGCTGGATCGACAGCTGCCTTGTATAGACCGTGTGATCCAGGATCATCGAAAGCGCGGCCGCGTCGGGCGCCGCGACCCGCGCCCGTCTGCCATTGCCGATTTCCAGGATGCGCAGCGCGGAGAGCGCGCGCATCGCCTCGCGGGCGACGGTGCGCGACACGCCGAGCCGCGCCGAAAGCGCGGTTTCGCTGGGCAGGGCGTCGCCGGCCTTCAATTCGTTCTCGCGGATGAAATCGCGGATGTCCGCAATGGTGCGCTCGACCAGCCCGGAGGTGCTTGTGTGGCTTGCGGTTTTAGATTGTATGATAGGTTTTGTCATTTTGTAGCACAGTAATGTTAATTTCCGTTGATCGAATCTATCAGAGGGGTGTACAGACTCACAGAGAATTCGTGCGGACCCTGCATCATGAGCTTCAGCCAGCCCAACACGCTGATCCAGAAATCCGTGCGGGCCTTTTACAACGGCTGGTATCGCGATCTGGTGACCGAGGTGCCGCGCATCGAGGGCGGGTTCGTCTATCCGATGGAAGGCCCCGGCCTGGGCACGGCCCTGACGCCCGGCTTTTTCCGGCGCACCGATCTGGCCCGCCGCGTTTCGGAGGACAGTCCAATGAGCCTGAAGCTGTTCGTTGCGACCGCTTCCGACGCGCGAATACTCCATGGATCGCGCCGCCGAAGCGTTCGAGCACACCTCCGACAAGGCGCGCGCGATGAAAGTTCAACTGCAATTCCGGCAGGCATGAGGAGCGCCTGTCACCGCTATCCATCAAGGGAGGAAAGACCATGAAAATCACGAAACTCGCATCGACCGCGCTGGCCCTGGGGCTGGTCGCATTCGGGGCCCATGCGCAGGACTACAGCTTCCGCTTCCAATCGTCCGATCCGGCCGGCAACCCCAACTTCGAGTTCCAGCAAGCCTGGACCGAGGATCTGCGCAAAATGTCCGACGGCAGGGTCAGCGTCGAGATGCTGCCCGTGGGCACCATCGTCGACTACAAGGAAACGCAGGACGCCGTGGGCGCCGGTCTGATCGACGGGCATATCACCGACACCTCCTATTTCGCGGGCAAGGATCCGGCCTTCGGCCTGATCGCCAACCCGGTCGGCGCCTGGTCCGACCCCAACGAGATGATCGATTTCGTCGAGAACGGCGGCGGCAAGGAGCTGATGAACGAAATGGTCGGCCCCTACGGGCTGCATTTCATCGGCGTGACCACGCCGGGGCTGGAGGCCTTCGTCTCCAAGGTGCCGCTCGATGGGGTGGCCGATCTGCAGGGCGTCAAGATCCGCACCCCCGAGGGGCTGATCGCCAACGTCTTTGCCGCCGCGGGCGCCGCGCCGGTGAACCTGCCTGCCTCCGAGGTGTTCACCTCGCTCGACAAGGGCGTGATCGACGCGGCCGATTATTCGGTGTTCTCGGTCAATCAGGAAGTGGGCCTGAACGACATCGCGCCCAATCCGGTCTATCCGGGCTTCCACTCGCTGCCGCTGGTCGAGGTGTCGATGAACAAGGACAAATGGGACGCGCTGCCCGCCGACGTGCAGAAGATATTCGAGGAGTCGGTCAAGAAGTTCCAGCAGACCCAGGTAAACGCCCTGAAACAGCGTGACCTGGATGCCGTGAAGGCCGCCGAGGCCGGAGGCAAGATCACCGTGCACGACTGGGCACCCGAAGAGCGTGCGAAGTTCCGCGGAATCGCGCGGGGCGAGTGGCAGAAGCTGGCAAGCCAGTCCCCGATGGCGCAGAAGGTCTATGACACGCTGACCGCCTATCTGACCGACAAGGGCCTCATGCAATAAGCGCAAGACGGGCTGGCGGGCGGTCATGCGCCCGCCGCTTTCATCGGTGCAAACGACCGGAGGGGACAGGATGAGCGGACGCGACCCGCTGGATACGGATCTGGCCGCGACCAGCGAAGCGCTGGCCGAAAGGCCCCACACGCGTGAGCCGTCCGCGCTACCGCAGGCCGGGGCGCTGGGGCGCGCGGTGAATGCGGGCGGCTATTTCTTCGCCGCGATGATCGTCCTGTCGGCGGTGATCCTGCTGATCGAGGTCTTCCTGCGCTATGTCTTCAACGCGCCGACGATCTGGGCGCATGAGACGACGACATTCCTGTGCGCCATCTCCTTTCTCTATGGCGGGCTGTTCTGCGCGGCGCGCGACACGCACATCCGGGTGGTGCTGATCTACGACATGCTGTCGGGTCCTGTGCGCCGTCTGTTCGATGTGGCGATCTTTGCCGCCTGCGCGGTGGCGGCGGGGTTCTTTACCTATGCAGGCTACATCATGGTGGCCAAGGCCACCTTTGCCCCCACCGGCGACTTTCGCCTGGAACGCTCGGGCAGCGCCTGGAATCCGCCGACGCCCGCGCTGGTCAAGATCTTTCTTTTCCTCATGCTGATCGTGCTGACGATCCAGTTTCTGGTGCTGGCCTATAACCACGCAAGGCGCATGCGCCGGGGGCGCGCCCAATGAATGCGATGATCGACCTTGCCGCGCTGGGGATCGGCACCAGCACAATCTTGATGTTCGGCCTGATGGTGATCCTGCTGCTGACCGGGATGCCGCTGGCCTTCGTCACGCTGCTGGTGGCGCTGGTCTTTGCCCTGCTGGGGTTCGGGCCCATCGCCGTATCGGTGATCACCAGCCGGATCTATACCTTCGTCGAAAGCTTCGTGTTCGTCTCGGTCCCGATGTTCGTGCTGATGGCCGCGATCCTGGACCGCTCGGGGATCGCGCGCGATCTGTTCGACGCGATGAAGCTGATCGGCGGCCGGCTGCGCGGCGGAGTGGCGGTGCAGACGATCTTTGTATCGGTCATCCTGGCGGCGATGTCGGGGATCATCGGCGGCGAGATCGTGTTGCTGGGGATGATCGCGCTGCCGCAGATGCTGCGGCTGGGCTATGACCGCAACCTGGCGATCGGCGTGGTCTGCGCGGGCGGGTCGCTGGGCACGATGGTGCCGCCGTCGATCGTGCTGATCATCTATGGGCTGACGGCGAATGTGTCGATCGGCGATCTGTTCACCGCGGCCTTCGTGCCGGGGTTCATGCTGGCGTCGTTCTATGTGGCCTATGTGCTGATCCGCGCCTACACCGATCCCAAGGTCGCCCCCGCCCCCGAAGCCGATCCCATCCCCACGGCCGAGAAGCTCCGCCTGCTGAAGGGTCTGATCCTGCCGATCATGGTGGTGGTCTTCGTGCTGGGCTCGATCTATGCGGGCGTCGCCTCGGTCACCGAGGCCTCGGCGGTGGGCGTGGGCGGGGTGATCCTGTCGACGCTGCTGCGCGGCGAATTCAGCTGGCGGCTGCTGCGCGATTCCGCGATGCAGACGCTGGCGACGGTGGGCATGATCGTGTGGATCGGCATCGGGGCCACGGCGCTGGTGGGGGTTTACAACCTGATGGGCGGTATCCGCTTCGTCTCCGATCTGATGACCGGGATCTCGGACAATCCGACGGTGATCGTGCTGGTGATGATGGCGATCCTCTTCGTGCTGGGGGCGTTTCTGGACTGGGTGGGCATCGCGCTGCTGACCATGCCGATCTTCGTGCCCATCGTGAAGACGCTGGGGCTGGATCCGATCTGGTTCGGGGTGCTGTTCTGCATGAACATGCAGGTCAGCTTCCTGTCGCCGCCCTTCGGGCCGGCCGCGTTCTATCTGAAATCGGTGGCCCCGCCCGAGATCTCGCTCGGCGATATCTTCCGCTCCTTGCTGCCGTTCATCGGGTTGCAGGCGCTGGCGGTGGCGATCCTGATCGCCTTCCCCTGGATCGCGGTCTACTGACATGGGGGATGCAAGACGCTTTCTGGGCATCGGCGAATGCATGGTGGAGCTGTCGCCCGAAGGGCAGGGGCTGTTCCGCAAGGGGTTTGCGGGCGATGTGTTCAACACGCTGTGGTACGCGGCCCGGGCGCTGGGGCCGCAATGGCAGGTGGAATTCCTGACCGGGCTGGGCACCGACGCGCTGTCCGATGAATTCCGCGCCTTCGCCGCGGCGGCGGGTGTGTCCTGCGCGGGCGCCCCCCGGCTGGCGGGCCGCACGCTGGGGCTTTACATGATCCATTTGCGGCAGGGCGAGCGCAGCTTCAGCTATTGGCGCGACAGTTCCGCGGCGCGGGCGATGATGACGGCGCCGGGCCAGGTCGCGGCGCGGCTGGAGGGCGCGGAGGTGATCTACCTGACGGGGATCACGCTGGCGATCCTGCCGCATCGGGACGCCTGTGCATTGCTGGCGCAGGTGGAGGCCGTGCGCGGCGCGGGCGCGGTGGTCGCGTTCGACCCCAATATCCGCCCGCGCCTGTGGGACGATCCCGCCCGGATGCGCGCGCTGATCGAGCGGGCCGCGCGCACGGCCACGATCGTGCTGCCCAGCCACGAGGATGAGGCGGCGGCTTTCGGCGATGCGGACCCCGCCGCGACGGCGGCGCGTTACGGGGCGCTTGGCTGCGGGCATGTGGTGGTCAAGAACGGCGCGGCGGCGGTCGTGACGCGGATCGACGGCGCAAGCGCCGAACATCCCGTCACGCCGGTGGCGCGGGTGGTCGATTCGACCGCGGCGGGGGATTCGTTCAACGCGGCCTATCTGGCGGAATTCCTCGCGTCCCGCGACGATGCGGCGGCGGTGCGGGCGGGCGGGGTGCAGGCCGCGCGGACCATTTCGGCGCGCGGCGCGCTGGTCGACACGGCCCCTGGCCGCTAAGTACCGCAACCAAGGAGAACAGGACAATGGCCGATACGCGCGCGAACAAGAGGTTCCGTTCCCAGGAATGGTTCGATAACCCCAACAATCCGGGCATGACCGCCCTCTATCTGGAGCGTTACCAGAACCAGCAGTTCACCCGCGAGGAATTGCAGTCGGGGCGGCCGGTCATCGGTATCGCGCAGACCGGCTCCGATCTGGCGCCGTGCAACAAGATCCACGTCTTTCTGGCCGACCGCGTCAAGGCGGGCATCCGCGATGCGGGCGGCATCCCGATGGAATTTCCGGTCCATCCGATCCAGGAAACCGGCAAGCGGCCGACCGCCGCGCTGGACCGCAACCTGACCTATCTCAGCCTGGTCGAGGTGCTGCACGGCTATCCGATCGACGCGGTGGTGCTGACCACCGGCTGCGACAAGACCACGCCCGCGCTGCTGATGGGGGCCGCGACCGTGGACATCCCGGCAATCGCGCTGAACGGCGGCCCGATGCTGGACGGCTGGTGGAAGGGCAAGCGCGCCGGGTCGGGCACCGTCATCTGGGAAAGCAGGCGGCTGCTGGCCGAGGGCAAGATCGACTATGACGAATTCATGCAGCGCGCCTGTGCCTCGGCGCCCTCGCTGGGTCATTGCAACACGATGGGCACCGCCAGCACGATGAACGCGCTGGCGGAGGCGTTGGGCATGACCCTTCCCGGCTCCTCCGCGATCCCGGCGCCGTTCCGTGAACGCATGGCGATGGCCTATGCCACGGGGCGCCGGATCGTGGAGATGGCGCATGAGGATCTGAAACCCTCCGACATCCTGACGCGCGCGGCCTTCGAGAACGCCATCGTCGTCAATACCGCCATCGGTGGCTCGACCAACGCGCCGCCGCATCTGCAAGCCGTCGCGCGCCACGCGGGCGTGGCGCTGGCGCTCAAGGACTGGGAAACGCTGGGCTTCGAGGTGCCGCTGCTGGTCAACATGCAGCCGGCGGGCGAATATCTGGGCGAGAGCTTTTTCCGCGCGGGCGGCGTGCAGGCGGTGATGGGAGAGCTGAACAAGGCGGGCCTGCTGCGGCTGGGCGCGCGCACCGCCTCGGGTCGGCCATGGGCGGCGCTGCTGGAGGGGTGGGAAAGCCGCGACAGGGCCGTGATCCGCCCCGTCGACGACCCGATGCGCCGCGACGCGGGCTTTCTGGTGCTGTCGGGCAACCTGTTCGACAATGCGCTGATGAAAACCTCCGTGATCTCGGCGGATTTTCACGACCGGTTCCTGTCGCAGGCGGGCCGCGAAGGCATCCACGAGGGCCGCGCCGTCGTGTTCGAGGGCCCCGAGGATTACCACGACCGCATCAACGACCCCGCGCTACACATCGACGAGTGCGCGATCCTGTTCATCCGGGGCGTCGGCTGCGTGGGCTATCCCGGTTCGGCGGAGGTGGTCAACATGCAGCCGCCCGACGCGATCCTCAAGCGCGGCATCGACCATCTGCCCACGGTGGGCGACGGGCGGCAGTCGGGCACATCCGAAAGCCCGTCAATCCTGAACGCCTCGCCCGAGGCGGCGGTGGGCGGCGGGCTGGCCTTGCTGAAAACCGGCGACCGGGTGCGGCTGGATCTGAACGAACGCACTCTGAACGCGCTGGTGGAGGATGCCGAATGGCGCGCGCGCGCCGCGGCCTGGAGCCCGCCTGACCTGCACCATCAGACGCCCTGGCAGGAAATTTACCGCACCCATGTCGGCCAGCTCGGCGAGGGCGGTTGTCTGGAACTGGCCACGAAATACCACCGCATCGCACGCGATCTGCCGCGCGACAATCACTAGCATCGGCGCGCTGCGCCCGCCGGGGCGCCGCGGCTGCGAAGATATCGCTGCTTGCATGGCGCCCGCGATTGGCCTTCAAGTTGGTTCGCAACGGCCCGCGACCCGGACGGGGCGCGGGGGCGATGGCTTGCAGCGCACCGCGCCCGGCCGCTCCCGGCAGGGGCCTGGGCGGGGTCGCGACAGGCAGAGGGCAGTCCGATGGGGCAAGGCGACAGGCAGAACGGCAGACAGGGCGGCAGGCAGGGCGGCGGCCAGAACGGCGGCCAGAACGGCGGCCAGAACGGCGGCGCGGCGGAAATTGTCGCCGATTACGTCGTGGTCGGCGCCGGATCGGCGGGCTGCGTGCTCGCCAATCGGCTGAGTGCGGACGGCCGCTCGAGCGTCGCGGTGCTCGAAGCGGGCGGATCGGATCTGAGTTTCTGGGTGCGGATGCCCATCGGCTACGGCGGCGCGTTCCATCACCCGCGCCTGAACTGGCGCTATTCGACCGAAGCCGATCCCGGCACCGGCAACCGCGTCAGCTATTGGCCGCGCGGCAAGGTCATGGGCGGATCGAGTGCGATCAACGCGATGGTGTTCATCCGGGGGCAGGCCGCCGATTACGACGGCTGGCGCGCGTTGGGCAATCCCGGCTGGGGGTTCGACGATCTGCTGCCGCATTTCCGCGCGATGGAGGACAACCTGGCGGGCGGCGACGATCTGCGCGGTACCGGCGGGCCGATCGCCGTCAGCCCCATCGACGGGGCGGTGCATCCGCTCAGCCACGATTACGTGGCCTCGGGGCAGGCGGCGGGGCTGGCGTTGAACCGCGATTTCAACGGCGCCACGCAAGAGGGTGTCGGGCTGTACCAGATCACCACGCGCCGCGGTGTCCGCTGTTCGGCGGCGACGGGATATCTGGCCCCTGCGCGCCGACGCCCGAATCTGCGGGTGATCCCCCACGCCCATGCCACGCGGGTGCTGTTCGACGGACGCCGCGCGGTCGGTGTGGAATACCGCCGCGGGGCGCAGACCCTGCGCGCGATGGCCCGCCGGGAGGTCATCCTGTCGGCGGGTGCGGTGAACTCTCCGCAACTGCTGGAGCTGTCGGGCATAGGCGCGCCCGCGCGGCTGCGGGTGCTGGGGATCGAGGTTGTGCAGGCGGCCCACGGGGTCGGCGAGAACCTGCAGGATCATATCGGATACGATTATATCTACCGCGCCAACTGCCCGACGCTGAACAACGTGCTGCGCCCGTGGGCGGGGCGCGTGCTGGTGGGGTTGCGCTATGCGTTGACGCGGGGCGGCCCGTTGTCGCTGAGCGTCAACCAGGGGGGCGGGTTCTTCCGCAGCGGCGACCGGCGCGACAGGCCGAACCTGCAACTCTACTTCTCGCCGGTCAGTTACACGCGCGCGGCGCCGGGCAGGCGCAGGTTGATGGCGCCGGACCCCTGGCCGGGCATGTTGCTGGGGATCTCGAATTGTCATCCGCAAAGCCGGGGGCATCTGCATATCCGCAGCAGCGATCCGCTGGAGCCGCCGGAAATTCACCCGCGGTATCTCAGCGCGCCGGAGGATCTGGAGGAACTGGCCGAGGGCGCGCAGATGCTGCGCCGCATCGCCGCCGCGCCGCCCCTGGCCGACGCGATCGAAAAGCAGGTCGTGCCCGGTCCCGATGTGACCTCGCCCCAGGCGATCCGCGACGACATCCGCGCGCGGGCGGGCACCGTGTTCCACCCCTGCGGCAGCTGCGCGATGGGGCCGGACCCGGCGGCGGGCGCGGTGGTGGATGCGCGGCTGCGGGTGCATGGCGTGCAGGGCTTGCGCGTGGCCGATGCCTCGATCTTTCCGCGCATCCCCTCGGGCAACCTGAACGCGCCGTCGATCATGACCGGCGAAAAGGCGGCGGCGCTGATCTTGCACGATCGCGGCTGACCGCGCGCCGCTGCCGCCAGATCCTCGACGACCCGTGCCAGATCGGTCACACCACGCGCGATCTGCGCGGGGAGGACGGCGCAGAGCCCAAGGGTGAAGACCTGCCGCGCGACGGGAGCAAGCGCATGGCGCCAAAGCGGCGCCGTCGCGATGCCCGCGGCGCAGGCGGTGTGGCCACCGCGCGGGATCGAAAGCGTCGGGCTCAATGCGCCGCCTATGTATTTCGACACGCCCGCCACCCTCTGCCGATTGGTATGCCAGCCGGTTCAAAGTGGGCCTTGTCACCGGCCCAATTCCCGGCTCAACCTGTTCCGGTGCGCCTTGGGGCGCCGCCGTCGAAATTGCCGGGATCCTGCCAGCGATGAAGATCATCCGCATCGAAACCTTCTGCAACGCCTTCGTGGGCTTCACCCGGGTCACCGACGAAACCGGCGCCCAGGGCTGGGGGCAGATGTCGACCTACCACTCCGACATCACCGCACAGGTGCTGCACCGCCAGGTCGCACCCTGGACGCTGGGGCGGCGGATCGACGATCTGGACGATCACCTCGATCTGGTGCAGGAGCGGGAACACAAGTTCCCCGGCTCCTACCTCTGTCGGGCGATGGGCGGGCTGGAAACCGCGATCTGGGATCTGCGCGGCAAGGCGGCGGGCAAGCCGGTGACGGCGCTGCTGGGCGGCACGCCGGGGCGGATCAGGGCCTATGCGTCATCGATGCGGCGCGACATCACCCCCGCCGACGAGGCCGAGCGCTTTCGCAGGCTGCGCGCGGAGCAGGGGTTCGATGCGTTCAAGTTCCGCCTGGGGGCGGAGGTCGGGCGCGGGCGCGACGAATGGGACGGCCGGACCGAAGAGATCATCCCCACCATTGCGGACGCCTTCCGAGGCGAACAGGTGGCGCTGCTGGTGGATGCCAATTCCTGCTATTCGCCCGCCCAGGCCATCGCCTACGGCAGGGTTCTGGAACAGAACGGCATCACCCATTTCGAGGAACCCTGCCCCTATTGGGAGCTGGAGCAGACGCGCGAGGTCACCCGGGCGCTGGCCGATCTGAACATCGACGTGACCGGCGGCGAGCAGGATTGCCTGCTGCCGATCTGGAAGCGGATGATCGACATGCGCGCGGTCGACATCGTGCAACCCGACGTGATGTACATGGGCGGCATGGGGCGCACGATGCGGGTGGCCGCGATGGCGGCGGCGGCGGGTCTGCCCGTCACGCCGCATTGCGCCAACCTGTCGATGGTTACGCTGTTCACCATGCATCTGCTCCGCGCGATTCCCAACGCCGGCAAATACCTGGAGTTCTCGATCGAGGGGGCGGATTACTATCCCTGGCAGCAGGATCTCTTCGTCTCGGACCCCTATGCGATCATGGACGGCATGGCCGAGGTCACCGACGCGCCGGGCTGGGGGGTCGAGGTCAACCCGGAATGGCTGGCGCGGTCCACGTATCAGCTCAGCGAGATGCCGGGATGAACCGCACCCTGCGCCGCCGGCAAACGCATCCTCTTTGGCGGGCGGCTCAGCGCGGCTGAGACCGGCACGCGCAGCAGCGGCGGACGGCTTCCTGGCAAGATGGCGCGCGTATTGCCGCAGCCGGCGAACTGCCGCCTCATCCATTCCTGGAGAGGCTATCGGATATTCCTTTGATTCGCGCGGCCATGTGGGGCAGAAAGATCACGTCCACCATGCGATGGGCTGCTGCGGATCGGGTGTCGGAATGGCAAGCTGTCTGGGTATGAGGACCGTGTGCGCGACCAGCGCCGATGCGGGTTCCGAAGAAGACGCCGAAGCGGGCACCGTTGCAGCTGCCGAAACCTGGCTGGGCCGGATCGGCTGTCCCACGCGCCCGCTCTATCGGGGCAGGGCGTGGTTTCTGCCCGCCGGGGTTGAACTTCGCCGTCGCAAGGATCGGATAGGTATTTGAACATTTCAACACCCGAAAAAATTTGGGAATTTCGACCACGCAATACATATCGACGACATTTTGTCAGCAAATTGTCACACGACGCCGATACCACAAAAACAATCGCATCACCGAAGTCAGGGAGAATTGAGATGAGACACTCCATCAAGCTGGCGCTGCTCGGCACCGCCTTCGGGCTGGTCGCGGCCACGGGCGCGCAGGCCGAGACGCTGCGCCTGCTGACCTGGGGCAGCTACGCCCCCGAAGAGCTGATCGCCAAGTTCGAAAAGGAAAACCCCGATATCACCGTCGAGGTGACCTTTTCCAACAACGAGGAAATGATCGCCAAGCTGCGCGCGACCGGCGGGTCGGGCTATGATCTGGCCCAGCCCAGCCACGACCGGATCTTTGCGGCGCAGCAGGAATACAACATCTACAAGCCCCTGGATCTGTCGAAGATCGACACCTCGGTGATGTCGAAAAACCTGCTGGAAGGCGTGAAGGCCAACACCACCATCGACGGCGAGGTCTATGCCGTGCCGCATCAGTGGGGCACCTCGGGGATCATGACCAACATGAAGGAGGCCCCCGACGTCACCGGCTGGAACGACCTGTGCGACCCGGCCTACAAGGGCAAGACCTCGATGCGGCTGCGGCGCACGATCCTTCTGGGCACGGCCTTCGGGATGGGGGTGAACCCGTTCGATCTCTATGGCGACAAGGCCGCCTATCAGGACATGCTCGACAAGGTCACGCAGAAGCTGATCGAGTGCAAATCCAACATCAAGACCTATTGGACCGGCGGCGACGACCTGTCGGCGCTGATGCTCTCGGGCGAGGTCATCGTGTCGGAAACCTGGGATTCGACGGCGTTCAAGCTGTATGCGCAGAACCCCGATATCGTCTTCGTGCCGCCTGAAACCGGCGCGCTGGCCTGGATCGACACTTTCGCCATCCCCCGCGGCGGCGAGGCCGACGATGCCGCCTACAAGTGGATCAACTTCGTGCTGAAGCCCGAGAACATCAAGGTGATGTCGGCCTCCACCGGGGCGATCGCGGCGGTGCCCAACGGGATCGACCTGTTGCCCGACGACAAGCGCGCGGCGGTGCAGGCGGCGTTTACGCAAAAGGACCTCGATAACCTCAAGTTCTTTGCCAATATCCCCGCCGGGCTGGAGGATATGGAGGGCATTGCGCTGGAGCGGATCAAGGCCGCGCAATAAACCCCGGCAAGCCGCAAAAACCGCGGCAAGCGACGACCCACTCACCGAAACCAGGGGCGGGGGCGTGCGGCACGATCCGCCACGCCCCCGCCGATTTCCACGACCAGCGGCCTGCGCCAGGGAAAAGCCATGTACGATCTAAGATGCGACCGCGTGACCAAGCGTTTCGGGGATTTCACCGCCGTCGATGGTGTCAGCTTCGATGTGCCAAGCGGGTCGTTCTTTTCAATCCTCGGCCTTCGGGCTGCGGCAAGACCACCTTGATGCGCATGATCGCAGGCTTCGAGACGCCCGATGAGGGCGATATTCTGATCAAGGGCAGCTCGGTGCTGAACCTGGCGCCCAACAAGCGCAACGTGAAGATGGTGTTTCAGCATCTGGCGCTGTTTCCGATGATGAACGTGGGCGAGAACATCGCCTATGGGCTGCGCTGCCGGGGCGATGCCAAGGCGCAGATCACCGACAGGGTGCGCGCGGTGCTGGACCGGGTGGGCCTGCCGGGGGTCGAGGACAAGCGGATTTCCCAGTTGTCGGGCGGGCAGAAACAGCGCATCGCCATCGCGCGCTGCATGGTGCTGGAACCCGACGTGCTGCTGCTGGATGAACCGCTGGGCGCGCTGGATCTGAAGCTGCGCGAACATATGAAGATCGAGCTGAAGCAATTGCAGCACCAGTTCGAGACGACGTTCCTTTACATCACCCACGACCAGTCCGAGGCGCTGGTGATGTCCGACAACGTGGCGGTGATGAACGCGGGGCGGTTCGAACAGATCGGCCCGCCCAAGGCGCTGTACGACAGCCCCGTTTCGGGGTTCGTGGCGGGGTTCGTGGGCGACAGCAACCGCTGGGCCGGGCGCGTCGACCGCGTGGCCGACGGCCATGTGCGCGTCGCGCTGCAAGACGGCGGCACGGTGCTGGCGGCGGCGAACGCGCCGCTGCGCGTGGATGACGCGGTCGAGGTCTTTGTCCGTCCCGAGGCGATATCGGTCGGCCCCGGCGAGGAGGGCAAGACCCTGACGGGCACCGTCGACAGCCTTTTGTTCAACGGCGCGAACAGCCGCATCCTGGTGCGCAGCGACAGCGGCCGGCTGATCGAGGTGGCCGACCGCAGCGGCGCGGGCGATATCGCCGAGGGCGACGCGATCGCGATCAACTGGCAGGGCGGGCGGGCGCTGGCCTTTGCGGCGGGGGCCGCATGATGGGGCGCGATGCGGGCAAGCTGTCGCTGTTTTTGCTGATGGCGCCTTTCGCGCTGTGGATCGCGCTGCTGATCGTGCTGCCGCAGCTGGGCATCGGCTATGTGTCGCTGCGCGAAAAGGTGGGGCCGGGGGAATATACCTTCGGGCTTGGCAACTACATGAATTTCCTGGGCGAGCCGATCTATTGGAACACGCTGCTGCGCACCGCCTGGATGTCGATCCTGGTGACGATCCTGGCACTGCTGGTGGGCTTTCCCGTGGCCTATTACATCGCCAAGATCGCGCGGCAGCGGTCGCGCGCGGCGCTGTTCCTTCTGTGCCTGATCCCGCTTTGGGTCAGCGATCTGGTGCGCGCCTTCGGCTGGATCGTGCTTTTGCGCGAAACCGGGCTGGTGTCGGGCGCGCTGCAATGGGCGGGGCTGATCAGCGGCCCGGTCGAGCTGCTTTACAACGACGTCACCGTGGTGATCGGGCTGGTCTATACGGTGGTGCTGTTCATGATCGTGCCGCTGGTCTCGACGCTGGACGGCATGGACGACGCCCTGCTGGAGGCGGGCTACAACCTGGGCGGCAGCCGGTTCACCGTGTTCCGCCGCATCATCGTGCCCTATGCGATGCCGGGCATCGTGGCGGGCTGCATCATCACCTTCATGCTGACGGCGGGCAGCTATCTGACGCCGGTGCTGCTGGGCGGCAAGAACAGCAGCTGGTTCACCGAGCAGATCTATAACCAGTTCATCACCCGCTACAACTGGGAGGCGGGCGCGACCTTCGGCGTGCTGCTGCTCGGGTTCACCTCGCTGGTGATCTGGCTGGGGCTGCGGCTGACCGGGCAGAGCCTGGCCAGCACAGTGGCAAAGGATTAGGCGCATGGCACAGGCATCGAGCGCGGCGCGGAAATCCCCCTGGATCAGCTTTGTCTACCGCGCCTATGTGGTGATCTTCTTCCTGTATCTGGCGGCACCGCTGCTGGCGGCGGGGGCGTTCGCCTTCAACGATTCGCTGTTTCCGTCGCTGCCGTGGCAGGGGTTCACGCTGGACTGGTTCTTCAACCCGACCGAGCCCAAGCTGGGCATGTTCCACGACAACCGGCTGCTGCGCGGGCTGACGAATTCGCTTTATATCGGGGCGATCGTCTCGGCGCTGGCGGTGGCGGCGGACACCTGCAACGCCTTTCTGTTCGTCCGGCGGGATTTTCCGTTCAAAAGCGTGCTTTACGTGATGATGGTCGTGCCCCTGGTGATCCCCGGCGTGATCCTGGGCATTTCCATCCTGGTGCTGGCCAGCATGATCGCCAACGGCATCGACCAGTCGTTCGGCTTCAACCCGACATGGCTGCGGCCCGGCATTCCGCTGGTGGTGCTGGGGCAGTTTTCCTTTCTGACCACGATCACATCGCTGGTCATCGCGGCGCGGCTGCAAAAGTTCGACATCGCGCTGGAGGAAGCCGCGCTGAACCTCGGCGCCAGCCGTCCGCGCGTGCTGGCGACGGTCACCCTGCCTTATCTGATCCCGGCGCTGTTTTCGGCCTTTGTGGTGGCCTTTCTGGTGTCGTTCGAGAATTTCAACACCACGCTGATGCTTGTGGGTTCGGACGCGCCGCTGACGATCACCATGTACGATCGCATGGTCAAGGTGGGCTCCACCCCGGTGCTGAACGCGGTCTCGGTGTTCCTGATGATCGGCTCGGGCGTGCTGGCATTGCTGAGCGTGGCGATGCAGCGCGACCGGGGTTGAGGCGGCCCCGCCACAGCGCCCTGCGAGGGCCCCGGATCCCCCCTGCAAGGTCCCGAACCCGCCTTACCAGCCCCCGAACCGGGGCCATTCCAGCAGCGGCGCCCCGGGATTGTCGCCACCGTCGCCACCGTCGGGCAGCACGTGATAGCGCTGATGCTGCGCGGCGGTGGCGCAGGCGTGGTTGGGCAGGATGCGCAGCCGGGTGCCCAGGAGCAGGTCCGGCACCTCGCCGTCGTGGTCGGGATGCCTGGCGATCACGCCGTGTTCCTGGTTGGCCTGGCTGACATAAAGGCCGGGGATCACGCGGCCGGCCGTGTCGCAGACAAGGCCATAGCCCTGATCGACCCGCTGCGCCGCCGTGCCGCGGTCGCGCGACATCGCCATCCAGCCCGCATCGCAGATCGTCCAGCCGCGCGCGGTCTGGTGGCCGATCACCGTGGTCAGCACGCTGAGCGCGATATCGTCGACGGTGCAGGCCTCGATCCCGGCCATCACCAGATCGAAGAAGACATAGACCCCGGCGCGCAGCTCGGTCACGCCGGACAGATCGCGCGCGCCATGTGCCGTGGGGGTGGAGCCCACGCTGACGGCGGGGCAGGGCAGCCCCGCCCGGCGCAGCGCGGTGGCGGCATCGACCACGGCGCGCCGCTCGGCCTCGGCGAAACGGGCGTGGGCGTCGCGGCCCACGGCGGTATAGCTTTCCCCCGCGTGGCACAGAACCCCGGCCAGCGCCGCGCCGTCCTCGTGCAGGATGCGGCCCACGTCGATCAGGGCCGGGTCGTCGGGGGCCAGCCCGCTGCGGTGCCCGTCGCTGTCGATCTCGATCATCGCGGGGATGGCTATGCCTGCCTGGCGGGCGGCGGCGGCGACGGCCTTGGCCTGCGCAACACTGTCGAGCAGCACGCTCAGGCGGCACCCCGCCCGGTGCAGCGCGATGACGCGCCCAAGCTTGTCGGGGCTGATGCCGACCGCATAGAGGATATCGTCGATGCCCGCGGCGGCGAACACCTCGGCCTCGGCCAGGGTCGAGACGGTGGCCGGGCCGCAGCCTCCCGTCAGCACATGGCGCGCGGCCTCGATGCTTTTGGTGGTTTTCAGATGCGGACGCAGCGTGACGCCAAGCGCCGTCGCATGCTGCGCCAGTCGCGCGATATTGCGTTTCATGCGGGCCTCGTCGACCAGCAGGCAGGGCGTGGGCAGGGGGGTCAGGCGGGCATCATCGGACATGGGCGGCAGCCTATCGCAACCGAAAGCGGACGGTAAGGGCGGGCGGCGCGGAATTTCGGCGCCCCCGCGCGGGATTGAAGGTGACGGGGGGTAAGGAGGTGGGATGGTAAGGGTGGGCCGCCGTGCCGCGCAGCCTGCCGTCCTGCCGAATTGCGCGGGTTTTGCCATTCGGGCGGAAAGGCGTCACCATGCGGCGGTCCGCCCCCCCTGCGGGCATTGTGAACCCTGCGGGGATGCCCCGCGTCATGAAAAGGAACCTGCCGCCGTGCCCCTGTCCGATGCCCAAGCCACCGCGCTCGCCGCCGTCGATGCCCGCATGCCCGAGCTGTCGGACTGGTGCGCGACGATCTTCGATTTCGGCGAGACGGCGTGGCGCGAATACCGCTCTGCCGAATGGTACGTGGCGCGCCTGCGCGCCGAGGGGTTCGCGGTCGAAGAGGGCTCGGGCGGGATGCCCACGGCCTTTTGCGCCGAATGGTCGAACGGCGCGGGCCCGGTGATCGGCATGTATGCCGAATACGACGGCATCCCCGGCAATTGCCAGGCCGCGGCCCCCCGTCGCGCGCCGCGCAGGGGGCTGGGGTTTCAGGCGGGCGGGCATACCGATCCGCATTCGGGGCTGGGCATCGGCGCGCTTGGCGGGCTGCTGGCCACCAAGGCCGCGATGCAGGCGCATGGCATCGCGGGCGGGCTGCGCTTTACCGGCGAGCCGGCCGAAAAGGTCCGCGGGTCCAAGCCGATCCACGCCGCAAAGGGCTATTACGACGGGCTGGCGGCAATGCTGTCGTTCCATCCGTTCTACATGCTGCCGATGTGCAACACGGTGCGCTGGGACACGCATTGCGGCGCCGCCTATTCGATGGTCTATCGCTTTATCTGCGACGCGCCCGAAAGCTGGGGCCACGGCGATGGCGCGCCGATCCCGCAATCGCATTCCGCGATCCGGGCGCCCGGCGCCTCGGAAGCGTTGATGAGCATGTTCCAGATGTCCAAGACGCTGCGCGATTCCATGCTGCCGCATCAGGGTGGCTGGTCAATCTCCGAGGCGATCCTGACCGCCGGGCAGGCCACGGCCGACAATCAGCCCGCGGGGCTGGCCGAAGTGCAATACATGCTGCGCACCCCCACGGTGGAGATGGCCGAACAGGTGACGGCGGCGCTTGACCGCAACGCCGGGGCGGTCGCCGCGATGACCGGGTGCCGCTGGGAACGCCACTGGGTCTGCAAGTCACGCCCCGGGCTGGCCAATCACGCGATGGCCGCGTTGGTGTGGGATGCGATGCAGGCGGCGGGCGCGCCGCAATGGGGCGACGCGGCGGTGCAGGTCGCGCGCGAGGTTCAGGCGGCCCTGGGCCTTGCGCCGATGGAGGCCCCCTTCATCGCCGAGATGAGCCGCCTGATCGACCCGCAGGAGGCCGAAGCCATCCTGCGCCGCGATCTGCCGCCCAGCCAGGCCAATAGCACCTCGGACGATTACACGGACATGAGCTGGCACGCGCCGCTGGCCCGGTTCTACATCGCGCGCCCGGCGCTCAGGCCCGCGGGGGCACCCTATCCCAACTGGGTGATGAACGCCCTGGGCGGCATTCCCGCCACGATCGACCCGATGGTGCGCAGCGCGGCGCGGGTGCTGTCGCTGGCGGCGCTGCGGCTGTTGCAGGACAAGCCCGCCCGCGACGCGGCCCGCGCCGAATTCGAGGCGCGCACCGGCGGCGGGGTGGGCGGCGACAGATGGATGGCGCCGCTTTGCGATTATGCGCCGCCGATCCATTTCCGCTGGCCCGAATATGTCGAAACCCCGCGCGGGCGCGACTGGTGCATCCCGTCGGACATGGCCGATGCCTGAAAACGCAGGGGTGGGGGTGCCGTGCGCGGGATCGCCGGTCACGTTGTCGGAACCCCGTCAAGCCGCCGACGCAGGCAATCCTGCAACACCACCGCGTTGTTGTGATCCTCGTCCTTTGCGGCGTAAAGCAGCGTGACGACGCCGTCGCGCGCCTGTCCGGCCAGGGCCGCGACCAGATCGTCGCGGGCTGCGAGCTCTGCCCGGTAGCGGGTGACGAAATCCTGCCAGAGGTCCGGGTGCGCATGGAACCAACGCCGCAGCGCATCGCTCGGCGCGATGTCCCTTTCCCAGCTGAACAGCCGCGCGCGATCCTTTGCCACGCCGCGCGGCCAAAGGCGGTCGACCAATATGCGCCGCCCGTCCGAGATCCGCGCCGCCCGGTAGATCCGCTTGATGCGGATGCGGTCTGCGGGGGCGGCGGGTACGGAAGGTCGTGTCGGCATCGGGGGCCTTGCGGGGTTCTGGATCGACGGAGTCCGGGCGGCAGGGGCCCGGGCGGGCACGGCGGAAGCGGGGCACGGCGGGCGCGGGGCGCAGGCGCCGATCCTTGCAGTAAAGGCCCATTTCCGCCGCGGGGCAAGACATGCGGCGGGGCCCCTCCTGGCCGCTGCCCGTTCAGCGTGCAGTCGTTCATGTGCTGGTGCCTCGCGTCGCGCATGGGCGCCGTCGCGGTGGCGGCCATTTCCGGCTCCGGCAGCTTGCACGTGGCAGGGATTGCCTCGGCCAGACTCCATTCGCCGGGCTGATCGACAGCTACACCGGGCTGGTCTTTGCCTATATGACGCTGACCCTGCCGCACCTGAACGAACCCGGGTCTTCGCCGAGCATTCCAACGATGCCTTGCTGACCGGCACGCGCATGATGACGATGGTGCTTGAGGGGTCGGTCAAGCTGGTGCATTTCGTCGACAGCGATCAGGGCCAGCTTTTCGATCTTGCAAACGACCCGAAAGAGCAGGTCAACCTGTGGGACGATCCGGCCCATGCGGCCACCCGCGAAAGGCTGATCGGCGAGATCCTGCGCTGGCGCACCGAAAGCGGGCTGAAGACGCAGGGCTTCGTCGCCGCCTGCGTGCGCGGCGCGCATGCCATGATGTCGCCGCCGCTGAACATCGCGCGCGGCCAGCACCGCGAAGGGAGCCGCTGACATGGGGCACATTCAACTGAAGGGCGTCCGCAAGGACTTTGGCGAGGTGACGGTCATCCCGCCGCTCGATCTGGAAATCGAAAGCGGCGAGTTCGTGGTGTTCGTGGGGCCTTCGGGCTGCGGGAAATCCACCCTGCTGCGGCTGATCGCCGGGCTGGAGAACATCACCCACGGCACCATCGAGATCGACGGCAAGGATGCGACCGACCAGCCGCCGGGCAAGCGGGGGCTGGCGATGGTGTTCCAGTCCTATGCGCTTTATCCGCATCTGACCGTCGCGCAGAACATCGCCTTTCCGATGCGCATGGCCGGGCTGCCGCGGGCGGAACAGGAACGCCGGATCGACAATGCGGCGGCGCTGAACCTGACGGATTATCTGGACCGGCGGCCGGGGCAATTGTCCGGCGGCCAGCGCCAGCGCGTCGCCATCGGGCGGGCCATCGTGCGCGAACCGGCGGCGTTTCTTTTCGACGAGCCGCTGTCGAACCTCGACGCCGCGCTGCGCGTCGGCATGCGGCTGGAAATCAGCGAATTGCACAAGCGGCTCGAGACGACGATGATCTACGTCACCCACGATCAGGTCGAGGCGATGACAATGGCCGACAAGATCGTCGTGCTGAACAAGGGGGTGATCGAACAGGTCGGATCGCCGCTGGAACTTTACGACAACCCGCGCAACCTGTTCGTCGCCCGGTTCATCGGCTCTCCGATGATGAACATCATCGACGGCGAGGCCGCGACCGCCCAGGGCGCGCAGACCCTCGGCATCCGCCCCGAACATCTTGCGCTGTCGCCCGACAGCGGGCTGTGGGCGGGGACGGTCGGTGTTTCGGAACATCTGGGCAGCGACACGTTCATCCGGGTCGATGTCGACGGCGTCAGCGAAACCATGACCGTGCGCGCACCGGGAAAGATGCGGCTGGACTATCACGACCGCGTCTTCGTCACCCCGCAAGAGGCGAACATGCACAGGTTCGATGCAAAGGGTCTTCGGTTGGGATGAGGGGGGCAATGGTCGAGGAGGTCAATCCGGGTGCGGCCGGGGGCTGTTGCAGCCCCCAGGGAGCAGGTGCGGGCAAAGGTGTGGGCGGGGCGGCGCAACGGCCGCTGCCGACACAGGCACAGCGACAGGCGCAGATCCTGCCCCAACCCACCGTCGACATCCCCGGTGGCCGCGCCCTGGTCGGCACCGCCACCCCGGTGATCGCCGACGACGGCGAGGGGCCGCTGCGGTCGGTGCCTGTGAAACCCTTCACGATGACGCAGACGACGGTGACCAATGCCGCCTTCACCAAGTTCATCCTCGACACCGCCTATGTTACCGACGCCGAGCGTTTCGGCTGGTCCTTCGTCTTTCATTCCGATGTGCCCAAGACCATTCGGGAAACGCAGGGCGTGGTCGGCACCGAATGGTGGCGCCGGGTCGACGGTGCGCATTGGCGCGCCCCGCACGGCGGCGACAGCGCGCGCGAGTGGCGGCTTGATCATCCGGTGACGCAGGTATCCTGGAACGATGCCAGGGCCTTTGCCGCATGGTGCGGCGGCCGCCTGCCAAGCGAGGCGGAATGGGAACATGCCGCGCGCGGCGGTCTGGGGGATGTGCGGTTCCCCTGGGGGGATGACGAGCCCGACGAGGCCTCGTTCCTGCCGTGCAACATCTGGCAGGGCCGGTTTCCGGCTGCCAACACCGGCGCCGACGGCTGGAAGGGCACCGCACCGGCGCGATCCTTCGCACCCAACGGCTTCGGGCTTTACAACATGGTCGGCAACGTCTGGGAATGGAACGCCGACGCCTATCGGGTGAAATCCCTGAAAAAGGCAGTGCGCCGCAAGTTGCAGGACATGCGCGGTTTCCGACTGCTCAAGGGCGGCTCTTTCCTGTGTCACCGCAGCTATTGCTATCGCTACCGCGTGGCCGCGCGGATCGGAAATTCACCCGATACCGCCACGCCGCATCAGGGGTTCCGCGTGGTGTGGGACAAATGAAGCGCCAGGGGCGCCCGAACGTGTTGCTGATCGTCTTCGACAGCCTGAGCGAAGCGGCCTGCGGCGCCCTGCGCCGGAAACTTCCCGCGCTGACCGCCCTGCGCGGGCAGGCGATGTGGTATCCCAACGCCTATGCCCCCTCGCCCGAAAGCGGCCCGGCCCGCGCAAGCCTGTTCACCGGGCTGGACCCGGCGGCGCATGGCGTCTGGACCGATGGCGTGGCCCTGCCCGAAAGGGAAACGACCCTGGCCCAGCAGTTCGCCACCTGCGGCTATAGGACCTGGCTGGTGGGGCGCAGGCATCTGGCGGGCGTGTCGCACTGGACGACCGAACACGCCCGCCCGCGCGAATACACGGATCTGGAATGGGCGCATGGGCCGCTGCACCGATCGCGGCAAAACGCCTATCTGGGCTGGCTTCAGGCGACCGCCCCCGCGGCCTATGACGATATCTTTCCCCGGCAGCCCGACCCGGACGCGACGCAGATCGCAGGCGGGCAACGCGCCGCGATGGCCGCGCTGCCCGACGCGCTGAGCTTTAACAGCTGGCTTGGCGCGCGGGTCTGCGACCGCATTGCCGAGGGCCGCGACGACGGGCCGTTTTTCGGTGTGGCGGGCTTTGTCGTGGGCGATGCGATGGGCGGCGCACCACGGGGGGCCGCGCATGGCGACGCGCTTGATGCACGCGCGCTTTGCCAGGCCGACGCGGCGCTCGCCCGGATCGTGCAAAGGCTGGAGGACACGGGCCAGGCCGCGCAGACCGTCTTGCTGGTGACGTCGACGCGTGGTGTTGGGGCCAATGGTGCCGGGGCCAATGGTGCATCCGATCCCGCCGAGGCAACCCGCCTGATGCACGAAAGCGCCATCAATGTGCCGCTGATGGTGCGGTTTCCCGGCGTGGCGCCGCGCGCGGTGGATGCGGTGGTGTCCACCATCGACGTCGCGCCCACGCTTTATGCCCTGGCACAGGTGCCGCCGCCCCCGCGCATCCAGGGCCGGTCGCTGCCGCGCGCACCCGCAGGCGATGCGGCGGTGGGCTGGACCCTTTGCCGTCTGCGCAGCCCCGACGCCCCCTGGCAGACCGCGCTGCGCAAGGGTCGGTGGAAACTGATCGTGGCCCACGGCCGGCCCGATGTGGGCAAGGCCCCCGACTTCGCGCTTTTCGATCTGGACGCCGACCCGCAGGAAACCCGCGATCTGGCGGCCAGCCCCGCGCATCAGGGCACGCTCGGGGGGATGATCGATTTCATGATCGACGCGCGCGTGGCGCGCGAGGACCGGACCGAACGCCGTATCGCGAAATTCTGAAAGGCGCATCCGATGGCCCAGAACCGCCCGAATATCCTGTTCATCTGTACCGACCAGCAGCGCGGCGACAGCCTGGGCTGCACCGGCGCCGATTGGGCGGTCACGCCGAACCTCGACGCGCTGGCGGCCGAGGGCGCGCTGTTTCGCAACTGCTATGTGCAGAACCCGGTGTGCAGCCCGTCGCGCGCCTCCTTGTTCACCGGGAAATACGTGGCCAATCACGGGCTTTATGCCAATGGCGTGCCGCTGCCCGCCCATCAGCGCATGTTCACCCGGACGCTGGCGGATGCGGGCTATGACTGCGGGATGATCGGCAAGCAGCACCTGGCGCCCTGCGACACCTGGCGGACCGAGCCGCGCCGCGACGACGGCTATCGCGTGTTCGAATGGGCGCATGGGCCCAATCACCGGGCGCTGGAAAACGATTATCACCGCTGGCTGCGCCGGACGCAGCCCGACATCTTTGCCAGGGTCTTTCCCGAAAAGGGCGCCAACGAGGATACGGAATACAGCAACCAGGCGCGCAGCGGCACGCCCATCGACCATGTGCCAAAGGAAACGCATTATTCCCATTGGGTCGCGGAACGTGCCATCGATTTCATCGACCAGCCGCGCGAGGGGGAGCCTTTCTTTTTGATGGCGAATTTCTTCGACCCGCATCATTCCTTCGGCGCGCCGAAGGAATTTCGCGACATGATCGACGCCGAGGCCATTCCCGCGCCCGTCACCACCCCCGGCGAGCTGGATGAAAAACCCGGCCCCCACCGGGCCTATTCCGAAAAGAGCTACAGCGGAACCGCCCCCGGTTTTCAGGATTACACCGCCGATCAGATCAAGGAGATCCGCGCCCAATACTGGGCGATGATCGCGCTGATCGACCATGAGGTCGGGCGTATCCTGGATGCGCTTGCCGCCTCTGGGCAGGCGGGGGATACGCTGGTCGTCTTTTCATCGGACCACGGCGAGATGCTTGGCAACCACCAGCAGCTGCTGAAGGGGCCGCAGCTCTACGACGACCTGACACGCGTGCCGCTGATCGTCCGCTGGCCGGGGCAGATACCGCAAGCCACGCGGATCGCGGCGCCGGTGCAGTGGATCGACCTGCCCGCGACGTTCCTCGACGCGGCAAGCTGCGCGCCGGCAGAGGGCGGGCAGGGCCGGTCGCTGCGGCCGCTTTTGCAGGGGCAGACAGACGACTGGCGCAGCTGGGCGCTGAGCGAATACAGGTATTCGGGCTTTGCCACCGATCCGCTGATCATGACGACGATGCTGCGCCACGACAACTGGAAGCTGATCGTCTGGCACGGCCAGCCCGCCTGCGAAAACACCCGCGACGCGGAACTCTACGACCTTTCCCGCGATCCCGACGAGCTGGAAAACCTCTACCACCGGCCCGAACATGCCGCGCAGCGCGCAAGGATGAAAGCGACGCTGCTGGATGTCATGGCCCTGTCGGAGGACCGCAGCGCACCCCGCACCCGCCCTTGGTAGGCTGGCTCGCCGCGCCGCCTCTCCGAAAGGGGCGGCGCAAGGAGTGTCGGGACACGCATTTCAGGCAGTGGCCCACGCGGGCGCGGGCAGCCACCTGTCCTTTTCGATGCGGCGGGCGATCCGTGCCTATCAGAACCGCTCAGGCAATGTTTCGAATGTATGCTCCGGCACCGGGGTCGGCAGCGTCCATTCGAGCGTATCGGCGGAGTCGCTCCAATAGCTGGCGCGCGTCTCGCGTTTGCCGGCAATGAGCGTATAGATGATGATCCCGATGAATAGCAGGAACGAAGCAAAGGACAGCAGCGCGCCCCAGCTTGAGATGGCGTTCCAGAACCCGAATGCTTCGGGGTAGTCGATGTAGCGGCGCGGCATGCCCTGACGGCCCAGGAAGTGCTGCGGGAAGAAGGTGATGTTGGCGCCGATGAAGAACATCCAGAAATGCAGCTTGCCGGCCCATTCCGGGTATTGTCGGCCCGACATCTTGGCCAGCCAGTAGTATATCCCTGCAATCAGCGCGAATACCGCGCCCAGGCTCATCACATAATGGAAGTGGGCGACGACGTAATAGGTGTCCTGATAGACCCGGTCGACGCTTGCCTGCGCCACGACAACGCCGGTCACGCCGCCCACGGTGAACAGGAAAATGAAGCCGGTCGCAAAAAGCATGGGCGTCCTGAATTCGACCGATCCGCGCCACATCGTGGCAAGCCAGCTGAAGACCTTGATGCCCGTCGGCACGGCGATGGTCACCGAGGCGATCTGGAAAAAGCTTTGTTGTGTGACCGACATTCCGGCGGTGAACATGTGATGCGCCCAGACAAGAAAGCCGAGCCCTCCGATCGCGATCAACGCCCAGACCATCGGCAGATACCCGAAGATCGGCTTTTTCGAGAAGGTGGCGATCACATGGCTGATGATGCCAAAGCCGGGCAAGATGACGATATAGACTTCGGGATGGCCGAAGAACCAGAACAGGTGCTGGTAGAGCAGCGGATCGCCGCCGCCGGCGGGATCGAAAAACGTGGCGCCGAAGTTCCGGTCGACCAGAAGCATCGTGACGGCCCCCGCCAGAACCGGCACCGCCAGAAGCAGCATCCACGCGGTGACAAAGATTGACCAGACGAAAAGCGGCACCTTGAACAGGCCCATGCCCGGCGCGCGCATGTTCAGGACCGTGGTGATCATGTTGATCGCCCCCAGAATGGAGCTGGCGCCCGAGACGTGGATTGCAAAGATGGCAAGGTCCATCGACATTCCGCCGTCACGGACCGAAAGCGGGGCATAGAGCGTCCAGCCGACGCCCGCGCCGCGCGCCCCGTCGCCTCCGGGCGCAAGGATGGACGCAAGGGCAAGGGCGGTTCCCGCCACGAAAAGCCAGTAGCTGAGATTGTTGAGCCGTGGGAAGGCCATGTCGGGCGCACCGATCATCAACGGCATGAAATAGTTTCCAAAGCCGCCGAACAGCGCCGGGATCACCACGAAGAACATCATCAGGAGGCCGTGATAGGTGACGAGAACGTTCCACAAGTGCCCGTTGGGCGTGCAACCCGCTGCGGCGGGCGAGAGGCGCATGCCTTCGAGGCACATGTACTGCACCCCCGGATGCATCAGTTCCAGCCGCATGTAGACCGAAAGCAGCACGGCGATCAGGCCGATGGCAGCCGAGGTGAACAGATAGAGGACGCCGATATCCTTGTGGTTCGTCGACATGAACCATTTGGTGAAAAAGCCTCTGCGTTCCCCTTCAGATGCGCATGCTGCTTCCGTCATCGGAGCCTCCAACCTTCTGGAAATTCAATTGGTGTTGCTGCGTTCAACCCGCGTCATTCCGGGGGGCGTCGTGCCGACCGGCGGCTTGGCGGGCTGCCCGATAGTGCAATAACTGGTATTAACAATGCCGATTATTGCGAGGGATAATGCGCATTGTCAATGCCCATTTAAGAAGCGTGAATGCGCATCGTTTTCCGCCGCCTGCGGCCTGCGGGGCAGCGGCCTCGTTTCTGGAGCGGCGGGACGGCCGGGGTGGCGCCAGGGCGATGCCTTCTGGGCGGGCGCATATCTTTTGGCGGACGGGACGCTCGCGCGCCTCGCCCCTGGGGGCGGTCTTTATCCAGGACTGTGAGGGCGGCGGCGCTAAAGCTGCTCCACCTCGAACACCCAGGCACCCGGCGCCATTTCGTTGCGCAAGAGGTTGACGATGCGGGGGTCCAGGTCGTCCGGCTCGAACAGGCCGCACTGGGCCAGCGCGCGGCGCGGGTCGACGTTCTGGCCCAGATAGTCGAGCAGCACCCGCGACGCGGCCGGCTTGCGCCCGCGCTTGAGCGGCCCGCCGGTCTGAATGCCCAACAGATAATCGATGCCCGCCGTGTAGGACGGATAAAGCATCATCTGCGTGATCGAGGACGACAGCATCGCCTCATTCTCCACCACGGTGATCCGCTCGCCCAGGAAAAAGGCCATGCCTTCATATTTATAGACGTCCTTCGCGCCATGCGCCGCGCCTTGTTCGCGTTCGATGTTCTTCCACAGGTAATGGTTTTCGCGCCGCATCATCAGGGCGAAGGACCGGATGATCTGGCCGGGATTGCTGTAGGAATAGAAGTAGCGGAAATAGGCGCCGCAATAGCGGTCGAGCGGTGCGGAATTGCGCATCAGCCGG
The DNA here is from genome assembly GCF_052826345.1 of Brevirhabdus sp. Taxonomy (NCBI): domain Bacteria; kingdom Pseudomonadati; phylum Pseudomonadota; class Alphaproteobacteria; order Rhodobacterales; family Paracoccaceae; genus Brevirhabdus; species Brevirhabdus sp. Next base: position 97,000 of record NZ_JBRBUA010000013.1, read on the forward strand.
TCGAGTGTCGGCCCCAGCGGCGACGCTTCGGCGCCGGTGCCGGGGCGACGGCGCAGGGACAGCAGCTCTGCAAAGCGCGGCGGCTCCATCAGCAATTCGGCCTCCGTCACACCGAAGAAATCGCAGATCCTGCGCATGTTGTGGCGCGAGGGCCGCACGCTGCCGGCAAGGTACTTGTTGAATTGCTGCCGGTTCACGCCGATCCGGCGGCAAACCTGCGCGATCGAGGGAAACAGGCTGCAGGCGAACCCGAGGTTTTCGGGAAGGGGATCTGAAGACATCACCATACGCTACCTGAAGCACTTGCATAGTCAACCTGCGGCAGGGCGCGAAGTTGTTGCGCCCTTTCCGTCGTGTCACCCTTGCCCGTGACCCGATCCGTTGGCCCGCGGTCGCAAGACCGGCCAGAGGGCGCGGGCCGGATAAATTCACGAAGGATGCGCAGCCATGAACCAGCAGCCCGACCCCCTGCACCACGTCACCGAAGAGCGCCACGTCGAGATCGCCATGCCAGACGGCTGTCGGCTGGGCGCGCGCATCTGGCGCCCTGCCGGTGGCGCGCCGGTGCCTGCGGTTCTGGAATACCTGCCGTACCGCAAGGGTGACGGGACGCTTGCCCGCGACGCGGTGCGCGCGCCCTACATCGCGGCCCGCGGCTATGCCTATGTGCGCGTCGATCTGCGCGGCACCGGCGAGTCCGAAGGGCTGATGGTCGATGAATACACCTCGCAGGAACTGGCCGACGGCTGCGACGTCATCGCCTGGCTGGCCGCACAGGACTGGTGCGATGGCAAGGTGGGCATGGTCGGCATTTCCTGGGGCGGGTTCAACGGGTTGCAGGTGGCCGCGCTGCGCCCGCCCGCGCTGAAGGCGGTGGTTTCCATCGCGTCCACCGACGACCGCTACGCCGATGACGTGCACTACATGGGCGGCGCGATGGTGATCGACCAGCTGTCCTGGGCGTCGAACATGTTCGCGCTCAACACGCTGCCGCCCGATCCCGATCTGGTGGGCGAGCGCTGGCGCGAGATGTGGATGCAGCGGCTGACGGGCTCGGGCCTGTGGCTGAAGAACTGGCTGGAGCATCAGCGCCGCGACGCATTCTGGAAACACGGATCGGTTTGCGAGGACATCGGTGCGATCGAGGTGCCGATCTACGCCGTCAGCGGCTGGGCCGACGGCTATTGCCGCGCCGTGTTCCGCCTGATGGAAACGCTGAAAGGCCCGAAGAAAGGGCTGGTGGGCCCCTGGGCGCATAAATATCCGCATCTGGGCGCACCCGGTCCCGCCATCGACTGGCTGAGCGAAGAGCTGCGCTGGTGGGATCATTGGCTGAAAGGGCGCGATACCGGCATCATGGAGGAACCGCAGCTGCGGCTTTACATGCAGGACCACGCCGCGCCGACCAGCCAGTACACCCACCGCGACGGGCGCTGGGTCGAGGAGCCTTGCTGGCCATCGCCCAATGTGGCGCGGCAGCGCTTCGTTCCGGGCGCCGATGGCGGGTTGCGGCCGCAGACCGCCGCTAACCAGCCGCAGGGCGGCGTTCGCGATATCCGCTCGCCCTTGAACGTGGGGATCGCGGGGGGCAAGTGGTGTTCCTATGCCAAGCCGGGCGATCAGCCGGTGGATCAACGCCGCGACGACGCCGGCAGCCTGACGTTCGAGACCGCGCCGCTGGACGCGCCGCTGGAAATCGCGGGCGATGCCGAGCTGGAGCTGCGCTTTAGCGTCGACCGGCCGGTGGCGCAGGTCGCCGTGCGGCTGGTGGATGTGGCGCCCGACGGATCGGCCACGCGCGTCAGCTATGGCTTGCTGAACCTGACGCATCGCGACAGCCACGAGACGCCCGAGGCGTTGGTGCCGGGACAGGTCTATACCGCCACCGTGCCGTTCAAACATGTGGCCCAGACCTTCCGCGAAGGGCATCGCCTGCGGCTGGCGATTTCCACCAGCTATTTCCCCGTGGCCTGGCCCGCGCCGCAGCCCGCGACCTTGTCGGTGCAGCTGGATGCGACGCGGCTGGTCCTGCCGGTGCGCGCCCCGAACGCTCAGCCCGCGCCGCGCGATCTGGGCACACCGCGGGGCGCCGCCCCGATGGAGGCACAGGTGCTGGCCCCGGCGCACGCCGATTGGCAGGTCACCGAGAATCTCGCCACGGGCGAGACCTGCGTGACGATCACCGACGACGAGGGGGCGATCCGCATTGCCGACAACGGGCTGACGACCGGCGGCCAGGGGCAGGAACGCTACAGCTTTACCGCGGGCGACTGGCATTCGGTTCGCGGGCATGTCGTCTGGGATTTGCACATGTCGCGCGGCGACTGGCGCATGTCGAGCCGCACCGAAACGGAGCTGACCGCCACCGAGAGCCACTTCGTCATCCGCGCCAAGCTGAGCGCAAAGGAAGGCGACGCAGTGGCCCATGAGCAGGAATGGAGCATCGAAATTCCGCGCGATCTGATGTGACCTTCGCAGAGCGACGCATTAAGCGCGTATATCTGCGAGCAATGCGAAATTGCTTTGCAGCGGTACCCTGCGCAATCATCGGTAGAGGAAAACTGCCGCCGCGGCGGGCACTGCCGCCCAAGAGCATCATGAAAGCCGCAGCGCGGCTATAAGGGAGACAGAGATGACACAGACACCCCGAACACCCCGCAGCCCCATCCCCAACCCCGGCCGCCGCGCGTTTCTGCAGACGGTCGCCGCCGCCGGGCTGGCGGGGGCGACGATGCCGCTGGGCTCCCGTATCTGGGCGCAATCGGGCAAGGTGCTGCGCGTCAGCTCCTACGCGGACATCGACGCGTTAGACCCGGGTTTCTACCAGAACGGCTACAACGTCGATGTGATGAACTGCATCTACTCCAAGCTGGTGCGCTACGTGCCCGGCCGCGAATGGGACTGGGAGCTGGAAGCCGCCGAGGAGATCGAGCAGCTCGATGACACCCATATCCGCTTCAAGCTGAAGCCGGGGCTGATGTTCACCGGCGGCTATGGCGAAATGACCGCCGAGGATGTCAAGTTTTCGTTCGAGCGCGTGCTGGAACACGACAGCCCGGTCAAAGGTGACTGGGGCCCGCTCGACCACGTCGAGGTGACCGGGACCCACGAAGGCGTGATTGTCCTGAAAGAGCCGTTTCAGCCGCTCTGGTCGATCACGCTGCCCTATGGCACCGGGCACATCGTCTCTAAGAAGGCGGTGACGGAGGCCACCGGGGACGGCGGCAACTTCGGCATGGAGCCACCGGCCTTTTCCGGCCCCTATATCCTGCAGGAGTGGAAGCCGAACCAATATGTGCACCTGGTGCGCAATCCCGACTGGAAGGGCGCGGCGCCGGGCTTTGACGAGATCCGCATCCTGCCGATGGACGACACCAAGACCGCCGAGCGTGCCTATGAGGCGGGCGATCTGGATTTCACCGAGATCACCCTGTCGTCCCTGGCGCAATACCGCGACAACCCGCCCGCGAACACGGTGATCGAGGAATACCCCTCGCTCTATTATGTCTGGCTGGGCATGAACCTCGACAATCCGGCGCTTGGCGACATCAACCTGCGCAAGGCGATCCAGCACGCCATCAACGCCGAGCAGATCATCGACGCCGCCTATTTCGGAGAGGCGGCCCCGGCCACCGGGTTGATCGCACCGGGTCTGCCGGGCCACCGCGATGCGCCGAGTGTCCCGGTCGCGGGCGATCTGGACAAGGCACGACAGTTCCTGGAGGCCGCCGGCGGCCCGCCGACCGAGCCGTTGACCATCGACACGCTGAACGCGACCGTCTGGAAGACCATCGCCGAGGTGGTGCAGGCGCAGCTGGCGCAGGTCGGCATCCCGACGCAGATCAACGTGCAGGATTCCGGCTCCTTCTGGACGCTGGGCATGGAAAGCGAGGGGTCGCGCTGGAAGGACATGCAGCTTGTGCTGAACCGTTTCTCGATGCTGCCCGACCCCTATTACGCGACCAGCTGGTTCATCAGCGACCAGGTCGGCGTGTGGAACTGGGAACGGTTCTCGAACCCGGAGTTCGACAAGCTGCACCAGCAGGCGCTGAGCGAGACCGACGGCGACAAACGCGCCGGCATGTACCGCGAGATGCAGGATATGATGGAGGCCACGGGCGCCTATAAGTTCATCACCCACGAAGGTACCCCGGTGATGTACCGCGAAGGGCTGAAACCGGCGCTGCGCCCGGATGGGCGTCCGCTCTTCATCGACTTCGACGGCGAAGTCTGAACCAGAGGAGACCGCGAGACGTGATACTTTATGCTGCACAACGGCTCGTCCTGTCGGTCGTGATCATCATGGTCGCGGTCTCCATCCTCAGTCTGATGCTGCACGTGGTCCCCGGCGATCCCGCGGTGATGATCCTGGGGCCGCGCGCCACGCCCGAGCTGATCGAGCAGACGCGCCAGGCGATGGGACTGGACCGGCCGCTGCCGGTGCAGATCGTCACCTTCTTCGGCAACATCCTGCGCGGCGATCTGGGGCAGGATGTCTTTACCGGCCGATCGGTCGCGCAGATCGTCTTTGAACAGCTGCCCTACACGCTGATCCTGATTTCGGTGGCAATCGCCTGGGCCGCCGCGCTGGGGATCGTGCTGGGCAGCTATTCGGCGCTGCGCCGCAACACCTGGCTGGACACGCTCACCGGGGTGCTGTCGGTCGGCACGATCTCCATTCCCGCCTTCGTCATGGCGCTCTACTCAGTGCTGATCTTCGCGGTCTGGCTGAACTGGCTGCCCGCGATCGGCGCCGGGCAGGGGGTCTGGGGGGGGGCGAAGCACCTGATCCTGCCCGCCTTTGCCATCGGCGTCGCCTGGGTCGGCTATGTCGCCCGGATCGTGCGGGCCTCGATGCTGGAGGTGGTGAATTACCCGCATGTGCGCATGGCGCGCGCCTTCGGTCTGCCGGAGGGGCGGATCATCCGCTCGCATGTCCTGCGGATCGCGGTGCTTCCGGCGGTGACGCTGATCGGCACGGGGGTTGCGCATCTCTTCTCCGCCGCGGTTTTTGTGGAGGTGATCTTTGCCCGCCCCGGCATCGGCGCGTTGATCGTGCAGGCGGTGAACGAGCGCAATTATCCCATCGTGCTGGGCGCGGTGCTGGTGACGACCGGGATCATCGTGCTGGCCACGCTGATTTCCGATCTGATCGTGGCCTGGCTCGACCCGCGCCAGCGGGAGGAGCTGTAAGATGGTGCGAGCCGCTTCGACCGCCGCGGAGGTCTCATCCGCCCTTCCCGAACCGTCGCTTCTGTCGCGCACGCTGCGGGTGTTGTCGGGCAATCGCACCGGGGTGCTGGGGTTCATCCTGGTGACGCTGATCGTGGGATCGGCGATCCTTGCGCCCTGGATCGTGCCCTACGATCCCACGGCGATCATGACCGGCCCGCGCATGGCGCCGCCCTCCGCCGACCATTGGCTGGGCACCGACAACATCGGGCGCGACATCTTCAGCCGCGTCATCGCCGGCGGGCGGGTGGCGATGCTGGTGGCCGCCGCCGCGCTCAGCGCCGCGCTCAGCCTGGGGCTGGCGCTGGGGCTGATCGCGGGGCTGGGCGCGCGCTGGCTGGACAATCTGCTGCTGCTGGTCTTCGACGCGCTCCGCTCCTTTCCCACGATCGTCTTCGGGCTGGCGGTGGTCACCATCATCGGCCCCAGCCTGTTCACCGTGGTACTGGTGGTGGCGATCACTTCGGTGCCGATTTACGCGCGGGTGGTGCGCACCCAGACGATGGCGCTGAAAACGGCCGAGTTCATCCTGGCCGAGCGGGCGATGGGCGCCAGCCTGCCGCGCATCCTATTCGTGCATGTGTTGCCCAACGTGCTGGGCCCGCTGCTGATCCTGGCCTCGATGGATGTGCCGCTGGTGATCGCGACCGAGGCGGGGCTGAGCTTTCTCGGCATGGGTGTGCGCCCGCCCACGCCGTCCTGGGGGGTGATCCTGAACGATGGCTACAACTTCATCCGCAATTCGCCCTGGCCGGTGATCGGCGGTTCTGTTCCGATCATCCTGGTCACGCTGGGGTTCACCTTCATGGGCGAGGCGCTGCGCGACATCTTCGACCCCAAGCTGAGAAAGGCCGGCTGATGCAACGACCTTCCGATGCTTCCGCCGCGCCTGGTTTCGCCCCTGACGGCCCCGCAGACGAGCCACTGGTGACAATCGAGGCGCTCTCGGTCGATTTCGCCACGCCGCGCGGCACCATCCACGCGCTGCGCGACATCAATCTGAAGGTGCCGCGCGGCCGGGTGCTGGGGCTGGTGGGCGAATCGGGCTGCGGCAAGTCCACGCTGGCCTATGCGCTGATCGGGTTGCTGGCCGACAACGCGCGCATCGCCGGGGGCGCGATCCGCATGGGCCGTCACGATCTGGCGCGGCTGGGGCCTGCCGCCTGGCGCGATCTGCGCGGGCGGCGCATCGCGATGATCTTTCAGGACCCGATGACGGCGCTGAACCCGGTCGCGGCCATCGGCCGACAGATGCTGGACATCCAATACCGCGAGCCGGGCAGCCGGGCCGACAAACGCGCCCGCGCCATCGATTTCCTGGGCCGGGTGCAGATCCCGGACCCCGAGGCCAAGCTTGACGTCTACCCGCACCAGCTGTCGGGCGGCATGCGTCAGCGGGTCTGTATCGCGATGGCGCTGCTGACCCGGCCCGACCTGCTGATCGCGGACGAACCCACGACCGCCCTCGACGCGACGCTGGAGATGCAGATCGTGGCGCTGCTGCGCGATCTTCAGCGCGATTTCGGCTGTTCGGTGCTGTTCGTGTCGCATCATTTGGGCACGGTGGCCGAGCTGTGCGACGACGTGGCGGTGATGTACGCGGGCGAGGTGGTGGAAACGGGCAGCGCGCGCCAGATCTTCCACACGCCGCGCCACCCCTACACACAGGCGCTTTTCGATTGTGACCCCGCGCGTATCGCCGAGGCCACGCGGCAGCTGCCGACCATTCCCGGCACGCTGCCCGACCTGCGCCAGCCGCCCGCCGGATGTGCCTTCCGCCTGCGCTGTCTCCATGCGTGGCAGCGTTGCGCGGAAGATCACCCGCCGCTTTATGCCGCGCCGGGGGGGCAGCTTGCGCGCTGTCATCTGCTGGACACCCCGGAGGACGCCGCATGAGCCTGCTGGAGGTCGAGGATCTGCGCATCCGCTACCCGTCGCAGGGACGACTGCGCGCTGCGCTGCGCCGCGAGCGCCATGATTTCGAGGCCGTCTCGGGCGTCTCATTTTCGATCGAGGCCGGGCAGACGCTGGGGCTGGTGGGCGAAAGCGGCTCGGGCAAGTCGACCATCGCGCGCACGCTGATCGGGCTGAAACGCGCGGCTTCGGGCAGCATCCGTTTCGATGGCCAAGAGATCATTCGCGCCGGGACGCGCGACTGGGCCCGGCTGCGGCGCGAAATGTCGATGATGTGGCAGGATCCGGTCGGCTCTCTCTCGCCGCGGCTGACCGTGCGCGCGCTGGTGACCGAGCCGCTGCGCATCCACGGGCGCAAGGTCCCGGCCGGAGAGGCCGAGCGGCTGCTGGGTCTGGTGGGGCTGACGCCGCAATTCGCCACGCGCTTTCCGCATCAGCTGTCGGGCGGTCAGGCCCGGCGGGTGGGTGTGGCCCGCGCCCTGGCGCTGGACCCGAAGCTGCTGATCGCGGACGAGCCCACCGCCGGGCTGGACATGTCGGTGCAGGGCGAGGTGCTGAATCTGCTGGGAGAGGTGCAGCAGCGCACCAATGTCGCCATCCTTGTGATCACGCACAACCTGAACCTGGTGCGCCACATCACCGACCGGATGGCGATCATGTACCTGGGCCGGTTTGTGGAAGAGGGCACGACAGAGCAGGTGTTCCACCACCCGCGCCACCCCTATACGGAGGCGCTGCTGTCCGCCAACCCCGAACCCGACCCCGACGCCCGCCAGGACCGCGTGCACCTGTCGGGCGAAGTGCCAAGCCCGGTCAACCGCCCGTCGGGCTGCGACTTTCACCCCCGCTGCCCCCACGCCCGGCCCGATTGTTCACAAAAGGTGCCGCAGTGGTACGGCGAGGAAAAACGCGGCCACCGCTGCATGTACCCGCTTTGAAGAAACGCAGCGCATCGATCTGGGCTTTGCCGATCTGATGCCGCCCCGGCAGATGCCGCCGTCCTACCGCGAGGAAGTGCTGTCGGGCGATTGCTTTTGCGCCGTGCCCGCCGCCCATCCGCTGGCGGCGGAACCGATGGTGGAGCTGCGCGCGCTGGATGGCGTGCCAATGGGGGCGCTGCATTCCGATCACGCCAGTTCCCGTCAACTGCAGAGCCGCTTTGCCGCGGCGGGCGTGGAATTGAACAAGACCGTCGAAAGCCAGTTCTTCCTGCCGTTGCTGCATTTCGTGGCCGCCGATCAGTGCTGCGCCATCGTCGACCCGCTGAGCGTTGCCAGCGAAAGACTGTCGAACGTGTCGGCCGGCAAGGTGGTGTTCCGCCCGATCCGCGGGCCGGGGGCAAGGCCGCTGCGCTACGACTATGCGCTGCTCAGCCCGCGCTACAAGCCGCTGTCGCAACTGGCCATCCGCATGCGCGACGGCTGGAAGGCCGAGGTTCTGCGCCTGCTGGAGGAGATGGGCGCCAACCCGGTCGTGGCGGCGGGCTGAGGACCGGACCCGAACATCGGATTGCGGCGGTCTGGAACGCAGCGCGGGGCGGTCAGCTTCGCATGCGCGTGAAATCAGGATCATAGGGCGAGGGGGCGATCACCTCGGCGCCGACCAGCGCGCCGCAGAGGTCGAGATGCAGGCGGCTGCCGGTCTGCGCATGGGGCGGGGTGACGAAGGCATAGGCGAGGTTCAGCCCGGTGCGGTGGCCCCAGTCGCCCGAGGTGACCGTGCCGACCACCTGTGCGCCCTGCATCAAGGAGGCGCCGCCATGCGCGGGGGCGTGGCTGGCGTCGACCTTGAGGGTGACCAGATGCTTGCGGGGCGCCTCTGCCTGCCGCTGCAACAGGGCCGTGCGGCCGATGAAATCGCCTTTGTCGAGCTTCACGAACCGCCCCAGCCCGGTTTCGAACGGATCGAATTCGGTCAGCAGGTCGGCCTTCCAGTGTAAAAATCCCTTTTCCAGCCGCATCGAATCGACCGCACGGGCGCCGAAGAGCTTGAGCTCATGCGCCGCCCCGGCCTGCCACAGGGCCCGATAGGCCGCGTATAGCGAAGCGTTGGGCACATGGATTTCATAGGCCAGCTCGCCCGAAAAGCTCACCCCCATCACCGTGGCCGGGGCATGGCCGATGAAACATTCCCGGACCGAGAGCCAGGGAAACGCCGCTTTCGACCAATCGCCACGGGCGCAGGCGGCAAGCACGTCGCGGGCATTGGGGCCGGCCAGTACCAGGATGGTCTGATCGGCGGTGAGGCTGCGGATCTGCACATCCTCGTCGCGGCGCAGGTGGCCTTGCAGCCAATCCATGTCATGGAACTCGCTGGCCGCGGCCGAGCCGTACCAGACCCGCGCGGGGCCGTGGTCGCTGGCGGGCAGGTTGGCGATGGTGGCCTCGCCCTTGACCATGCCTTGCGCGTTGAGCAGATAGCCCAGGCCCACCCGGCCCGTGCGTCGCGTGACATTGCCGCAGAACATCCGGTCGAGGAAATCATGCCGGTCGGCGCCGGTGATCTCGAAGCGGTTGAAGCCGCTGACCTCGCACAGGCCCACCTTGCCCGCGACATGGCGCACTTCGGCGCCGACCAGGTCGAAGGCCTCGTCGAAGTTGAAGCTCAGCGTCGGTTTGAAGTCTGGCGCCGGTTTGATGTAATCGACCCGCTCCCAGCCGTTGACGACGGTGAACTCGGCGCCTTCCGCAGCCAGAACCGGGGTAAGCGGCGTGGTCTTGGCAGGGCGGCCCGCCGGGCGGTGTTCATGGGGGAAATGAAAGCGGAACTCGTTTTGATAATCCTCCACCGCCTTCAGCGCCGTCAGCTCGACATTGGCGTGGGTGGTAAAGCGGCGCGGGTCGATCACCCAGGTGTCGTAACACGCCTCGCCATGCACGATCTGCTGGGCCAGCAGCCAGCCGTGTCCGCCCCCCTCGCCAAGACCCGCGCGCAGGCCGATGATGCAAAAGGCATTGCGCTTGCCGGGGATCGGGCCGACCAGCGGCGCGCCATCGATCGTATAGGTGATGGGGCCGTTGACGACGGTGTGAATGCCGGTTTCGCGCAGCGCGGGCATGCGCGCGAAGGCGCCTTCCAGCACGTCCATCACCCGGTCAAGATCGTCCGGGCACAGCGCGTTGACGAAATTCGGGTCGATCCCGTCCATGCCCCAGGTCTTGCAATCCTGTTCATAGAAACCGACCAGCAGGCCGTTCTTTTCCTGACGGCAGTAATAATCCGAGATGGGGCAGCGGATCAGCGGCATCCGGTGACCCGCGTCACGGATCGCCGGAATCTCCTCGGTCAGGAAATACTGATGCTCCATCGAGGCGACCGGGTGATGCACGCCCATCATCGCGCCAACCTCGTTGACCCGGTAGCCGCAGGCGTTGACCACGATGTCGCAATCGATGTCGCCCTGATCGGTATGGACGGTCCAGCTGTCGTCCTTGTGCTGGGTCAGCGCGGTCACGGGGGTGTTGCGATAGACCTCGGCCCCGGCGGCGCGGGCGCGCCGGGCCAGCGCCTGGCACAGTTGCGCCGGATCGATGTCACCATCGAGCGGATCCCAAAGCCCGCCAAGAAGGTTGTCGGTCGAGATCAGCGGATGGCGCCGGGCGCATTCCGCGGCGTCGATCACCTCGAAATGCACGTCCATGCCGCGCGCCATCGAGGCGAAGTGACGATAGGCCTGCATCTGTTCGGGCGTGTTGGCAAGCCTCATGCCACCGTCGCCGTGATGGTAGTTGATCGGGTATTCGGGGTCTTCGGCCAACTCTTTGTAAAGGTTGATCGAATGGGTCTTGAGGCCAACCATCGTCTGGGTCATCCCGAAATTGGTCACCTGCGCCGCAGAATGCCAGGTGGTGCCGCTGGTCAACTCGTTGCGCTCGATCAGCACCACATCGCTCCAGCCTTCGCGGGTGAGATGATAGAGCGTCGAGCAACCGGCGATGCCGCCGCCGATGACCACAACCTTGGTGCGCGATTTCATGGGCCTGCCTCCTCTGTGGGGATGCAATAGGGCGCCGGGCGGGGCCTGTGCAACGACGGGTGTTTCCTTCCGAAGTTTTCGCGAACTCAGTTGGATGATTTGCGAACAAGGCGTCGGCACTTGCTTTGACACCCTGACCGGCGCCCGCTTCCGCATCCTTTAGCCGACTTCGCCGTCTGCGGCCGCAGTGATGGCGGATCAGTCGATCAGGGTGAAACTGTCGGCAAGCCAGGGGTCGCTGTGGTGAAAGGGTTTGATCGCCTGCGCGGCGATCATGGCCCGCATCCTTGCATCGACCAGATCCAGCACCGAGCGCGCGCAATCCGGCGTCGTGACGATAGAGATCCGCCGCGCGAACCGTTTGCCGGGGAAACGGTGCATCCGCAGCCGCGGGTGAAACCGCTTCGCACGGGCAAAGAGCAGCGGCGTGGTGATCGTCCATCCTGCCTCGGCGGCGACCATCGCCATCAACGTCTGGTTGTTGCCGCATTCGAAGCGATGCGGCAGGCTCATCCCGAGGCGGCGCAGCTGCGTCTCGATCTGACGCGCGATCATCAGGTTCGCGGAAAAGCGCAGGAACGGCAGCCGACCGTTTCCCGCAACGATGTCCGAAACCGGCTGCTCGGTGCCGCGCGGCAGAACCACGACGAACGGGTCGCGCAGCAGCGGGCGGTCCTGCAGATCGGGCAGCCGCTCCGTCGGGCTGGAGGCGATGCCCAGATCCAGCTGGCGGTTGCGCAGCAGTTCGATGATCTGATGGCTCGAATCCGTGTGATACATGAAATCGCAGCGGGGCATGCTGCGCGACATGAACACCGCCAGCTCTGGGATGATGTCGCTGTCGAAATCCTCGATCGTGCCAAGCCGCAGATAGCTGGCATCGCCGATATTCCCGGCCGATGCTTCGGCCTTGGCCTTGCGGATGGCGTGCAGCGCCGGATCGATATTGCGCAGAAAGGCCCGCCCCTTGGGGGTCAGCACCATCGGACGGCGGCTGTGGTTGAACAGCTCCACCCCCAGGTGATCCTCGAGGCTGCGCAGATGATGCGACACCGTGCTGACCGACAGGCCGGTTTCCCGCGCGACCGCCTGCAGCGATCCTTTTTCGGCGCAGATCTGGAACAGCTCAAGCGCCTTGAGGCTCGGATCCTTGCGGGGCGATGGCCTGGGCATTGGCACGGCCTTTCAGCAAATCGATGCGCCGCCCATCATCTGCGAGAAGATCGAAATAACAATCGTAAAAAGTGCCAGTACCGGGCCTCGATCCGCCGCATGCGCGAAATGCGGAAGCGTTCCGGTCGAGAAAGCCGCATCACCCGCGCGGGGCGTCATCAAAGACGAAAGGATACATGAAAACACCATAACCGAAAATTAACACATAATTACTATTACTAGATAGTTAGCCACGGCAGAGTTCTGTTGTCGCACCGGGTTGCACGATGAACGGCGTCTCGGCTAAATGCGATTGTCCCCCGACGGGGATCGGAGAAGATCGCGGACGCGCGGCGGCGAAACCACGGCAGGCAAGGCATGACGACGACCAGCGGATCATCCACAAGATCTGTCGCACGCAGACTTGGCGTGTGGCTGAGCGTTCTCGCCCTTGTTCTCGCGCCGATGATCGTCCACCTGACGCACGGCCCTTCGGCAGCGATGGTCGCCGAGGTGTCGACGTGGCACGGCCATGTGCACGGCGACATCTCTGGCGGGCTTTTCGTCGATCACGATCCTGCCGATCACGAACATGTCGTCACAGGTCTTGTCGCACAACCCGGCGCGGCGTCGCGCGTAAGGCTTGTGACCCAGCCGCCGGTGCGCACCCGCGCCCAGGCCGGGATCATCCGCGACGGTCCGCGACGACCGCCCCGCGTCATCTGAGTTTGCGGCAGCTGTGCGGCCTCGGCCGTACATATTCCAAGTTCAGATGAAAGGGTCCTAAAATGACCTCGTTTTCTGCCGGGAAACCCCTTCCGGCAATTCCCCCGTGGCGCGCGGCATGCTTGCTCACGCTCGCCATCGTGGCGCTGTTGTGGACGCATCCCGCTTTAGCGCATTCCGTCACGCTCGGCGACAAGGGCTACATTCAGGAAATTTCCGGGATGCGGATCATCCCGTTTCTGTACCTCGGCGCCAAACACATGGTGACTGGATACGACCATATTCTGTTTCTGTTCGGCGTGATCTTCTTTCTCTACGGAATGAAGGAGATCGGCATCTACGTGACACTCTTTGCCATCGGCCACTCGACGACCATGCTTGCGGGTGTGTGGTTCGACTTCGGGATCAACAGCTATGTCATCGACGCGATCATCGGCTTTTCGGTCGCCTACAAGGCGCTCGACAACCTAGGTGCGTTCAGAAAATGGTTCGGCGTTCAGCCCGACACCAAGCTCGCCACGCTGATATTCGGTTTCCTGCATGGCTTTGGCCTGGCATCGAAAATTCTCGACTACAACATTTCGCAGGACGGTCTTCTGGCGAATCTGCTGGCTTTCAACGCGGGGGTCGAAATCGGCCAGCTTACCGCGCTTGCGGCGATCCTGATCGTGATGAACAGATGGCGGAAATCGGCATCCTTCGCACGGCAGGCCTATGCCGCGAACGTCCTGATGATTGTCACCGGCTTCACGCTGATGGGCTTTCAGCTCGTCGGCCTTGCCGTCGCCTGACCCCTGGAGAAAACACATGCAAAGAGAACGAACCGACTTGGCGAATGCCTCCTCCCCCCGCCTCAGCGCGGATTCACGCCACAGCGCAACACGCGAAGGGCATATTCGTGGGGTGCAGGCAAGCGGTGGCGGCTTGATCCGCGCGACCCTCTGGTCCGCGTTGGCGGCCGGCGCCATCCTCGTGCTGGTATGGCTGCCTGCCGAATATGGGATCGACGCGACCGGCATGGGCCGCCTCATGGGTCTGACCGAGATGGGAGAAATCAAACAGCAGCTCTATTCCGAGGCGCGCGCCCAGGACGCTGCCCGAAATGCCGAGACCGTCGCGATGCCCAGTGGTCGGGCAACGGCCGATCCGGAGGTGGTCGCCCGGCTTTCCGCGATCGAGCGCCAGCTTGCCGCGATCGGCGCGGTCATGGGCGTGGCTCCGATCACGCCGCAGCCCGTTGCCGAAGATGCCGACCCGCGCCGTCCCGCTGACTCTGCAACAGCCCCACTCCGTTCTGTAGCGGCAAGTCCCGACGCGGAAGCGCAGCCGCCCGCGTCCGCCGCGCCCGGATGGCGCGACGAGATCGTCTATACTTTGTCACCCGCCGAAGGGATCGAGGTCAAGCTTGTGATGGAAGAGGGCGCGGTAGCCGAATTCGACTGGAACGCCGGTGGAGCGGTGCTCAACTATGACACGCATGGCGAAGGCGACGGTCAAAAGACGTCCTATGAGCAGGGCCGGAGCGTGCCGGGTCAGGAGGGCGCGTTAGTTGCCGCTTTCGCCGGCAGCCATGGCTGGTTCTGGCGCAATCGTACCGATGCGCCGGTTACCCTCACGCTCAGGACGCGCGGGGAATATACGGCGGTGAAACGGCCCTAGTGCACCGATTATGAAACCGAACCGGCCGCGGCTGTCGTGGCCCCGGCCGGCCCACCCTTGCCGTCTTGCTTTCCCGCCATCGCCGACGTTACGACAGCGACACGAAATAGCTGTAGGTGTCGGTCAGCGACACGATGCGACGCCGTTCCACCACCCGGTCGAGCACGTCGATTGCAAGCCGCTCGACCGACAGGACCGGGTGACCGGGCGCGACATTCAGCGATCTGGCGGTGGCGGCGTCGGCGGCGATGGCCTTCAGCTGTTCCTCGGCGCGCACGATGATGCAGGAATAGGCGTGCTGGTAGAACACGTATAGCGTGTTCGGAAGGGGCGCGCGTTCGGCAAGGCCGGGAAACAGCGGCAGCGGCACCACCGACACCTCATGAACCAGATGCCGCCCGCCCAGGCTGCGCAACCGCTCGATCTCGACCACCTCGCGGGGGGCGCCGTGCAGCAGGGCGGTGTCGTCGGGCGTGGCGGCGCGCCTGCGCACGGCCTCCTGCTCCAGCATCGGGATCACCTGGCTGCCGTCGGGATTGCGCAGGCGGAAGAAGTTGAACAGCGAGGATTCGGGCGTGCGCACCGTCACGAAGGTGCCCCTGCCCTGCGCACGGTGCACCAGCCCGCGCGATTCCAGCTCCATCAACGCCTTGCGCGCGGTGCCTTGGCTGACCCCCAGTTCCGCACCCAGCTGAACCTCGCTCGGAAGCATCGCGCCGGGCGTCAGCACGCCCGAGGCGATGCGCTCCACAATCGTGTCGATCACAGTTTTATAGAGCGGCGGCATCGGCATCCTTTCGTTCCGGCTCGGCCCTTCTAGCACCGTGGAACGGGGTGCGCCAAGACCTCTATAATAATACTTGTATAAGTATTCATCTACATGTTACGAGACGCCAGGTTTGGGCAAATGCGAAAAGGAGAACGCGGTGGGAGTTCCACATCTGCTGGTTCACGATCACGACGACAATGTCGGCGTGGTGGTGGTCGAAGGGCTGAGCGCGGGCACGGAAATGCTGTGCGTGGTCACGAAGGACAACTCGGATTTCAAACTGACCGCGAACGCGGACATCCCGATCGGTCACAAGGTGGCGCTGAAGGATCTGGCCGAGGGCGACACCGTCTACAAATACGGCGAGGACATCGGCAAGATGGTCGGCTCCGCCAAGACGGGCGACCACGTTCATACGCATAATTGCAAAACAAAGCGGTGGTAACGGATATGGCACTCGATTTCAGCAATCAGACCGTCAAGGCATGGCGCCGTGAAAACGGCCGCGTGGGCGTGCGCAACCACATCGTCATCCTGCCCGTCGACGACATTTCCAACGCCGCCTGCGAAGCGGTCGCCAACAACGTCAAGGGCACGATGGCGATCCCCCACGGCTATGGCCGGTTGCAGTTCGGCGAGGATCTCGACCTGCACTTCCGCACCATGATCGGCACCGGCGCCAACCCCAACGTCGCCGCCGTCATCGTCATCGGCATCGAACCCGAATGGACCCAGACGATCGTCGACGGCATCGCCAAGACCGGCAAGCCCGTCACCGGGTTCTCCATCGAGCAGAAGGGCGATTTCGAAACGATCCGCCAGGCCAGCTGGAAGGCCAAGGAATACGTCCATTGGGCGACCGAGCTGCAGAAGGAAGACTGCCCGATTTCCGAGCTGTGGATCTCCACCAAATGCGGTGAAAGCGACACCACCACCGGCCTGTCGTCCTGCCCCACCGTCGGCAACATGTACGACAAGCTGATCCCCGCGGGCATCTACGGCTGTTTCGGCGAGACGTCGGAAATCACCGGCGCGGAGCACATCTGCCGCAAGCGGGCCGCCAACGACGAGGCGGGCGAGAAGTTCATGAAGATCTTCCAGGCCTATCAGGACGACGTGATCGAGGCGCACAAAACCTCGGATCTGTCCGACAGCCAGCCCACCAAGGGCAACATCCTGGGCGGTCTGACGACGATCGAGGAAAAGGCGCTTGGCAATCTGGAAAAGATCGGCCGCGAGTGTACCTATATCGATGCGCTCGAACCGGCCGAGGCGCCCGCCAAGGGCAACGGTCTTTACTACATGGACACCTCTTCGGCGGCGGCGGAATGCGTCACGCTGATGGCGGCGGCGGGCTATGTCATCCACACCTTCCCCACCGGGCAGGGCAATGTGGTGGGCAACCCCATCGTTCCGGTCATCAAGATTTCCGGCAACCCGCGCACCCTGCGCACCATGTCCGAGCATATCGACGTCGATGTGACCGGCGTGCTGACCCGCGAGATGACCATCGAAGAAGCGGGCGATTCGCTGATCGAGATGATCACCCGCACCGCCAACGGGCGCAGCACCGCGGCCGAAGCACTGGGCCACCGCGAATTCACGCTGACCAAGCTTTATCGTTCCGCCTGATCGATGAAGGTAGTCGTGTCCGAATTCATGGACGAATCCGCCCTGACCCTGTTCGGGGCGGACTGCGACGTGCTCAACAACCCGGCGCTGGTCGATGACCGCGCCGGGTTGCTGGCCGCGCTGGCCGATGCCGACGCGCTGATCGTGCGCAACCGCACGCAGGTCGATGCCGATCTGCTGGCCGCCGCGCCGCGGCTGCGGATGGTCGGACGGCTGGGCGTGGGCCTCGACAACATCGACATGGACGCCTGCGCCGCGCGCAACGTGTCCGTGCGCCCCGCGACCGGCGCCAATACGCTGAGCGTCGCGGAATACGTGATTTCCGCCACCCTGACCCTGTTGCGCGGCGCCTATGGCGCCCAGGCCGCCATGCTGGCGGGCGACTGGCCGCGCAACCGGCTGATCGGGGCCGAAGCGTCGGGCCGCACGATGGGGCTGGTGGGTTTCGGCGGCATCGCCCGCGCGGTGGCCGAACGTGCCCGCGCGCTGGGAATGCACATCGCCGCCCATGACCCGCATCTGCCCGAGGACCCCGACGGGGTCTGGTCGGGCGTGCGGCGCTGCGACCTGGACGCGTTGCTGGCCACGGCCGACGTGCTGTCGCTGCATGTGCCGCTGACCGAGGGCACCCGCGGCATGATCGACGCCGAGGCCATCGCCCGGATGCGCCCCGGCGCCATCGTGATCAACACCGCGCGCGGCGGCATCGTGGATGAGCCCGCGCTCGCGCAGGCGCTGCGCAGCGGCGCGCTGGGGGGCGCCGCGCTCGATGTCTTCGCGACGGAGCCGCTGAGCGCGCAGGCCGCGCAGGTCTTTGCGGGCGCGCCCAATCTGATCCTGACCCCGCATATCGCGGGCGTGACGCAGGAAGGAAACCTGCGCGTCAGCGAGGTGACCGTGAAAAACGTGATGGAGGATCTGGCCGATGCCCGATGACACCGCCCCCCGCACCATGAGCGCGTCAGAGGCCGAGGCGCTGATCGCCCGCGTCTTGGAGGCCAACCGCACCACGCGCGACAACGCCAACAGCGTGGCGCGCGCGCTGGTCGCGGCCGAGGTCGACGGCCAGAAGGGCCACGGCTTTGCCCGCGTGGCGGCCTATGCGCTGCAGGCGCGCTCGGGCAAGGTCGACGGCGCCGCCCGCCCGCAAGTGAGCCAGCCGCGCAGCGCGCTGCTGTCGGTCGATGCGGGTCATGGCTTTGCCTTTCCGGCGATCGACCTGGCCATCGCCGAATTGACCCAGCTTGCGCCGCAGACCGGCATCGCCGCCGCCGCGATCCGCCGGTCGCATCATTGCGGACATCTGGGCGGGCATGTGGAAAAGCTGGCCGAACAGGGGCTGGCCGCGCTGATGGTCGCCAATACCCCCAAGGCGATGGCGCCCTGGGGCGGCGGGCGGGCGCTTTTCGGCACCAACCCCATCGCCTTTGCCGCGCCGCGCGGCGACGCGCCGCCGCTGGTCATCGACCTGTCGCTGTCCAAGGTCGCGCGCGGCAAGGTCATGGCCGCCGCCAAACAGGGCCAGCCCATCCCGGAGGGCTGGGCGCTGGATGCCCAGGGTCGGTCGACCACCGATGCCGCCGCGGCGCTGAAGGGCACGATGATCCCCGCAGGCGACGCCAAGGGGGCCGCGCTCGCCCTGATCGTGGAGCTGCTGGCCGCCACGCTGACCGGCGCGCGCCATTCCGACGAGGCGACGTCCTTCTTTGACGCCGAGGGCGATCCGCCGGGCGTGGGCCAGATGATCATCGCCTTCGACACCACCGCGATCAGCGGGGCGGATTTCGCCACGCGCATCGAAGCCCTGCTGGCAGGCGTGGAAGACCAGCCCGGCGCCCGCCTGCCCGGCAGCCGCAGGTTGTCCGCCCGCGCCGAGGTCGCGGCCTCGGGGCTGACGGTGCCCGCGCATCTGCTGAGCGAGATCGAGGCGCTCGCCCCCCCCGGCGGAGGGGCCTGACCGCGGCGACCGCAAAGCGGGGCGCCCAACGACCCCGCCATAATCGCCCGGTTGCGGGATGGACTCCGTTCCGCCGCCGATACAACCTGACGCTACGACAATACCACCCAGGGAGGAAAAACAATGATCAAGACTTCACTCGCAAGCCTCGCGCTCGGCCTTCTGGCCAGTGCGGCGTTCCAGGCGCCCGCGCAGGCGCAGCAATTCCCGACGGGCGATGTGGAATACATCATCCCCTTCGGCCCCGGCGGCGAATCCGACATCACCGCGCGGCTGCAACAGCCCTATTTCAAGGAACAGACCGGCAAGAACCTGGTGATTTCCTACAAGCCCGGCGGCGGCGGGGCCGTGGGCTGGTCGCAGCTCAACTCGATGGCCGGCGACGGCTCGGTGATCATGGGCATCAACCTGCCGCATATCATCGTCAAGCCGCAGCAGGGCAACGTGGGCTTCAAGACCGATGACATCACCGCCGTCTACATGTTCCACTACACCCCCGACGCCATCGTGGTGAAGGCCGACAGCCCCTACAAGACGCTCGACGATCTGATTGCCGCCGCCAAGGCCAAGCCGCGCGCGGTGACCTTCTCGGGGTCGGGCAAGGGCACGGCCAACCATCTGGTGCAGGTCAAGTTCGACGAGATGGCCGGGATCGAGACCACCTATGTGTCGTTCAAGGGCACCGGCGCCGCGGTAACCGCGCTGCTGGGCAATCAGGTTGAGGCCGAATGGGGCTATACCACCGTGGGTGCGGCGCAGGGCGACAAGGTCCGCATGCTGGCCGTCGCGATGGACGAACGCCACCCCGCCTTCCCGGATGTGCCGACGTTCAAGGAACTGGGCTATGACATCGTCTCGGGCGCCTATCGCGGCATCGCGGTGCCGAAATCGGCCTCCGAAGAGACGCGCAAGCAGGTGTCCGACGCCATCGCCGCGATCAATGCCGACGAAGGCTTTCAGAAAAAGATGCTCGACGGCGGCTTTGCGCTGGTCGATGTGCCCTACGGCCCGGAAATGGACAAGTTCATGGCCGACCGGTCCAAGGACTATCTGTCCGCCGCCAAAAGCGCGGGCCTGATCAAGTAACGCTCCGACCGGCCCGGCCTATCATGGGCCGGGCAAGGTCGCGGGCGCGGCGGGACGACACCACCGCCGTGCCCCTCCCGCGCTGCCCCGGGCTGCGACATTCCCCCACTCCAATCGGCGCTGCATGACATGCTGGATTTCCTACTTTCCGCCCTTTCGCCACTGAACATCCTGCTGGCGCTGCTGGGCGTCGCGGCGGGCACGGTGATCGGATCGATCCCCGGCCTGACGGCGACGATGGCGGTTGCGGTGCTGGTGCCCATCACCTTTTCCATGCCTCCCGAAAGCGCGCTGATCCTGCTCGGCGCGATCTATACCGGGGCGATCTATGGCGGCGCCTATGCCGCGATCCTGCTGAACACGCCCGGCACGCCCTCCGCCATCGGGACCACCTTCGACGGCTACCCGATGGCGCGGCGCGGCGACGGCGATCTGGCCGTGTCGGTGGCCTGCCTGTCGTCGGTGGTGGGCGGTCTGGTCGGCGCCATCGCGCTGCTGATGCTGGCCCCGCCGCTGGCCGATGCGGCGCTGGCCTTCGGGCCGGTGGAATATTTCTGGCTGGCGATCTTCGGCCTGTCGCTGATCGCGGCGCTGTCCACGGGCGATCTGCTGAAAGGGCTGATCGGCGCGGGCTTCGGCCTGCTGCTGGCGATGGTCGGCATATCGGAAACCAGCGCCGAGGTGCGCTATACCTTCGGGTCCACCACGCTGCTCGGCGGGATCGAGATCGTCTCGGCCCTGATCGGGCTTTACTGCATCCCCGTCCTGATGGAACTTGTCGCCCGCCCCGACCGCCACCTGAAGGCGCCCGAGCAGCAGCGCGGCTTTCGCCTGCCCGAGGCGATGGCGGTGCTGCTGCGCGAAAAGGTCAACGTGCTGCGCAGCTCGGTCATCGGCACGCTGGTGGGGGCGCTGCCGGGCGCCGGCGGGTCCATCGCAGGGCTTGTCGCCTATTCCGAGGCCCGCCGCGTGGGCAAGGGCAGCCCCGCCTACGGGCAGGGCAATCCCGGCGGCATCGTGGCCACGGAATCGGCCAACAACGCCACCGTGGGCGGTGGGTTCATCCCGACGCTGGTGCTGGGCATTCCGGGCACGCCGCCCGACGCGGTGATCCTCGGCGCGCTGCTGGTGCAGGGCGTGCGCACCGGGCCTTCGCTTTTCTCCGACGGGTCGCAGATCGTCTATACCTTCATCTTCGGGCTGCTGCTGGCGACGGTGCTGATGCTGCCCGTGGGGCTGTTGATCGGGCGGTTCGCTTATGGCGCGATCGTGCGCGCGCCCAAGGCGGGGCTGGTGCCCATCGTGGCCTTCATGACGGTGATCGGGTCGTTCGCGATCCGCAACAACCTGGCCGATGTGGGCATCATGATCGTGCTGGGCGGCGTCGGCTGGCTGGCCACGCGGCGCGGCTTTTCCGTCTCTCCCATCGTGCTGGGGCTGATCCTGGGACGGATCGCCGAACAGGGCTTCGTGCAGGGCTGGACCATCGGCGATGCGGTGGGCAACCTGTGGGGGCAGTTCTTCGGCAGGCCGCTGTCGATGGTGATCATCGCGCTGACGCTGCTGAGCTTTCTCTATCCCTTCGTGCCGCAGTTGCGGCGGATGCTGTCGCGCACCGTGGCGCAGGGCACCGTGCGCCCGCCGCGCGCGGGCACCGGCGCCATCGCGCGCGATCTGGCGGCGATCGGGGTATTTGCCGCCGTGGCCATCGTGGCGCTGGTGCAATCCACCGGCCTGAACGAGGAGGCGGCGGTCTTTCCGCGCACGATCGCCTGGGGCATGGTGGTGCTGTGTGCGCTGGCCGCCGCCGCGACGCTGCTGACCGGCCGCGTCACCGAGGACCGTTCCGAAGGCTCTAACCCGCGCCGCGCCGCCGTGCCGCTGGTCATGCTGGGCACGGTGGCGCTCGTGCCAATGCTGGGCTTCGGCGCGGCGGGGCTGGTGATGGGCGTGGTGCTGATGCTCATCACCCGGCAGGACGCGCTGTCGCGGAAATCCTGGCTCATCCTGACAGTCGGCGTCGCGCTGACCATCGTGGCCTTCACCTATGGCTTCCGCCAGGCGCTGAGCGTGCCGCTGCCCCGCGGCCCCCTCTTCTGAATTTTCCGACGAAAGGCGTGACCATGACCCGTTCCGCAACGGCCCGAACGGGCGCCTCAAGGCTGCCATTTTCACGTGCGGCGGCGTGGCGCGACCTGTGGCCCGGCGTCGCCGTCTGCGGCGTGATCGCGCTGGCCGCGCAGTTCCTGTCGGATCACTACGGCGCGCCTGCGATGCTGATGGCTCTGCTGATCGGGCTGGCGCTGCATTTCCTGGTCGAGGACGGAGAGCGCGTGGCCCGGGGTGTCACCTTTTCGGCCAAGACCATCCTGCGCATGGGCGTGGCGCTGCTGGGCGCGCGCATCAGCTTCGAGGTCTTCGCCCGGCTGGGGCTGGAGGTCATCGCCCTGATCGTGGCGGCCCTGCTGGCCACGATGGCGTTCGGCTATATGGGCGCGCGGCTGCTGGGGCGGGGCTGGCGGCTGGCGATCCTGACGGCGGGGGCGGTGTCGATCTGCGGCGCCTCGGCGGCGATGGCGATCGCGGCGGTGCTGCCGCGCAACGAGTTTTCCGAACGCAACCTCAGCTTTACCGTTTTCGGGGTCACGCTGCTGAGCACGCTGGCGATGATCTTCTACCCGATCCTAGCGCAGATGCTGGGCCTTGGCGACATGGCGGCGGGGGTGTTTCTGGGCGGCACGATCCACGATGTGGCGCAGGTGGTGGGCGCGGGCTTTTCCATGTCCGACCAAGTCGGGGAAACCGCCACGACGGTCAAGCTGATCCGCGTGTCGATGCTGGCGCCCTTCGTGCTGATCCTGACGCTGGCGCTGCGGCACTTCGATCTGGGCGGCAGCGACGCGGGCGCGCGCCCGCCGGTGGTGCCGGGTTTTGTCGCGGCGTTCCTGGTGCTGGCGCTGATCAATTCGCTGGGCTGGCTGCCGGGCGCGGTGCAGTCGGCGGCCTGGGCGGTGTCGAAATGGGCGATGCTGACCGCCATCGCGGGCGTCGGCATGAAGACCGAGCTGCGCCGCATCCTGGAAATTCCCGGCCAGTCGGTCGTGCTGATCCTGGCAGAGACGGTGTTCATCGCAGCGCTGGTGCTGGCGGGTGTGACCCTGCTGTAGGCCGCGCAGAAAAAAGACCGCCCCGATCAACGGAGCGATCAACCAGAACGGTCAACCGGGGCAGTTAATCGGGGCGGGCCACGCAATCCGTGAGTGGGATTTTGCGTGATCTCTAATGCGACGGGCCGCTGGGCGCGGGCAGCCCGTCGATCATCACATTGACACAGGCCGGGGTGCCGTGGCTGCGCGCGTGATCCAGCGCGCGTTCCAGCGCCGCATCCAGTTCGGCGGCATCGGTGACATATTCGCCATGCCCGCCAAGCGCGGCCACCGCCAGATCATAGCGCGCGCCGCTCAGCGTGCAGCCGATAGTGCGCCCCGCGCCATAGTCGCGCAGCTGGATCTGATGTTCGGCGTTCCATTTCATGTCGTTGCCGATCACCACGACAAAGCCCGCACCCACCCGCGCCGCCGTCTCGAACTCGGCCAAATGAAACCCGACGGTGCCGTCGCCCATCAACGCCAGAACCGGCGCGCCGGGCCGCGCGCGGCTGGCCGCCAGCGCATAGCATATGCCGCCGCCGATGGCCCCCGACACGCCGTTGATCACCCGCTCGGGCGCGGTGACGGCGGCCTGCGCCCATTGCCCGAATTCACCGCCATCGCCGATCATCACCGCCCCGCCTGCGGCGTCCATCTGGCGCTGCACGGCGGCGCACAGCTGCGCCGGGCTGATCCCCGAGCCTGTGCCCGGCTGATCCGGCTCGAACCCGCGCCGCGCCAGTTCCGCGCGGACCTGAGCGCGCCAATCGGCGTGCCCGGTTCCCGCATCGGCCCCCGCATCAGCCCCAGCGTCGGTTCCCGCCGCGATCAGATCGCGGGCGGCATCGCGCGGGTCGGCAGCCAGCGCCAGATCCAGCCGGGCGCCCAGATTATGCTGCGCGCGGTCGCGTTCGGCCTCGTCGGGTTGCACCACGATCCAGCGGGCGTCGGCGGAAAAACCGGGGGTCGCGCCGAACCCCAGCGTGAAATCCACGGGCTTGCCCAGGCTGACCACCAGATCGGCGCGGCCCAGCACCTCGCCCAGCATCCCCAACGCCGGATCCTTCAACCCGCGCGGGCTTTCCATCACGATCACCGGGGCGTCCAGGGCCTGTTCCAGCCGCGCCCCCAGATCGCCCGCGCGTGTGGCGTTCAGCAGCGGGCCGCACAGCACCACGGGGCGCGCGGCCCCGGCGATGGCATCCGCGACGGCGCGCGCATCCTTTGCCGACAAGGGCATCCCGGCGCGGCCAAGGGCGGCCGCCCCCGGCACCCGCGCGGCCCCCGCATCCGCGTTCAGCACGTCGAAGGCCAGCGACAGATGCACCGGCCCCGGCCGCCCGGTGGTGGCGCGGCGCAGCGCGCGCGCGGCATCGCGCCCCAGCGCGGCCGCATCGCGCGGGCGCGCCGACAGCTTGACCAGCGGCGTGACCATCGGCACCTGATCCATTTCCTGAAACGCGCCGCGCCCGTCCTGCGCCACCGGGCTGTCGCCCGTCAGCAGCAGCACCGGCGTTTCCGAAGCACGCGCGGTGACCAGCGGCCCCAGCGCATTCGCCGCCCCCGTACCCGCCGTCACCAGCGCCACGCCGACCTCTCCGGTCAGCTGGGCGTGGGCCTCGGCCATATAGACGGCGGCGGCCTCGTGGCGGGTGTGGATGATCTCCATCCCAGCCTCAAGGCAGGCGTCATAGACCGGCATGATCTGGTTGCCCGAGAGGGAATAGATGCGGCTGACGCCTGCCGCCCTGAGTGTCTGCACCAGCAGATCCGCACCGCGCATCCGGTCATCCTTTCGTGGTTCCCGGCCCCGCATCCCGGGGCGCCGGGGTGAGTGTTCAGATCAGCTCGTCGCTGCGATCGTCGGTTTCGCCGAACCGCTTCAGCACGGCCGGTTTCGTGCCCTCGTAGACGCGGGCGAGGTTTTCGGCCGTCTTGGCGTTCTCGCGCTCGAAGAGGCAGTCGCCGTTGAGGTCGGAGGCCACGATGAACGGCCCCATCCTGTTGCACTTCAGCACCCACATCGCCTGGGCCAGACCCAGTTCCTTGTTCCAATGCACCGCCTCCACGTTTTCGACGCCACGCCCCAGCAGCGCGCCGGTGCCGTAGCCCACGGTGGTCAGGTAGATGGCGCCGTTGGGCACGAAGTAGGACTTGTAGTCCTTCGAGGTCATGCCCCCCTTGCCGATGATCAGCTTGGCGCCGGTCTTTTCCATCCACTCCGGCAGCCATTTGGCGAAGCGGAAGCTGGCGGTGGCCGTCACCGCGCCCAGCGAAAAGCTGCCGTCCTCGCGGATCGAGGCGGCGGGCGAGCAGTGGAAGTTGGCGGCGCTGTCGCGGGGCAGCTCCATCGGGATGTTGGCCCGTTCCTCCAGCGCGCGCATGTAGACGCCTTCGCGGGCGGTGTACATCAGCCCGTCCAGATAGACGACATCGCCCAGCCGCAGCTCTGCGATGGCCTCGGGCGTGGGCGTGGTGGAGAGACGGATTTCGCGCGGTTTCATCGGCAGGATCTCCTGTTATCGGCCGGGGGCGGCGCGGGCGGGTCCGAGCGCCGCCAGCACGGCGTCGGTGTCGGCGCCGAAGGCAGGCGCAGGCGGCAGCGGCGCGCCCGCGGCGGGGGCGAAGGGCGCACGGAACGGCAGGCCGGGGACGCGCACGCGCATGTCCAGCTGCGGCACCTCCATGTCGTGCCAGCAGGGCGAGGCGCGCATCTGCGGATGATCCAGCGCCTCGGCCAATGTGCGCAGGCGGGCAGCGGGGACATCGGCGGCGGCGAGCCGGTCTTCCCACGCCTCGGCGCTGTCGGTGGAAAGCCGTTCGCGCAAGGCCTGCGCCACGCGCGCCGCATCGGGGTCGTCGGCCAGCGCCGGCAGACCCAGCGCCGCGCACAGGCGCGTGGCCTGCGCGGGGGTGTTGGCGGTGATGACGATCTGCCCCTCGGCGCAATCGAAGCGGCCCGAAAACGGGCTGTCGGAAAAGGCGCGGTTGCCCTCCAGCCCGCGCAGCGCGCCGGTGGTCTGGTGGTGCACCGCATAGGCGCCCATCAGCCCGGTGATCGCGTCGAGCATCGAGATCTCGATGCGCTGCGACGTGGCGGGCGCGGCATGGCGCGCCAGCAGCGCCGCCAGCAGGGCGGAGACCAGCGCCTGGCCGGCGATGTAATCGATGATCGGCAGGCCCACGCGCATGGGGCCGCTTTCTTCGGTGCCGGTCATCGCCATCAACCCCGACACGCCCTGCAGGATGTGGTCATAGGCCGGCCGCCCCGACAGCGGCCCCTCGGGGCCAAACCCCGACAGGCTGGCCAGGATCAGACCCGGACGCCGCGCGCACAGCACGTCGAAGCCCAGCCCCAGCCGGTCCAGCACGCCGGGGCGGAAGTTCTCCACCACCACATCGGCGGTTTCCGCCAGCCGCAGTGCATCGGCGCGGGCCGCGTCGGTCTTCAGGTCCAGCACGACGGAACGCTTGCCCGCATTCTGGCTGAGGAAGGAGGCCCCCAGCCCCGCGTCGCGCATCGCCTGAGTGCCGCCGTGGCGGCGCACGAAATCGTCGCC
>NZ_JBRBUA010000014.1:0-9864 GCF_052826345.1 Brevirhabdus sp.
GCATGATGCCGATCTTGCAGGCGTCCGGCGTGCTCACCCCGGGGCAGTTCGGCCCGATCAGACGCCCTTTGGATCCCACCCGCGCGCGCGTGACCGTCATCATGTCCAGCACCGGGCTGGCTTCGGTGATGCAGCAGATCAGCGGGATCTGCGCGTCGATGGCCTCCAGGATCGAATCCGCCGCGAAGGGGGGCGGCACGTAGATCACGCTGGCATTGGCGCCGGTGCTGGCCACGGCCTCATGGCAGCTGTCGAAGACCGGCAGGTCCAGATGCGTCTGCCCGCCCTTGCCCGGCGTCACGCCGCCGACCATCCTGGTGCCGTAGGCGATCGCCTGTTCGGTGTGGAAGGTGCCCTGCGATCCGGTCAGACCCTGGCAGATCACGCGTGTGTTTTCGTCAACGAGAATGGCCATGTCTTATCCCTTCACCGCTTTCACGATCTTTTCGGCGGCGTCGCTCAGGTCATCGGCGGCGATGACGTTCAGGCCCGAGGAGTTGATGACCTCCTTGCCCTTGTCGACGTTGGTGCCCTCCAGCTGGACGACCAGCGGCACCTTCAGGCCCACTTCCCTGACCGCGGCGACCACGCCCTCGGCGATCACGTCGCAGCGCATGATGCCGCCGAAGATGTTGACCAAGATGCCTTTGACGTTCTCGTCGCTGGTGATGATCTTGAAGGCTTCGGTCACCTTTTCGGTGGTGGCGCCGCCGCCCACGTCGAGGAAATTCGCAGGCTCCGCCCCTTTGAGCTTGATGATGTCCATCGTGGCCATCGCCAGGCCCGCGCCGTTCACCATGCAGCCGATTTCACCATCCAGCGCGATGTAGTTCAGATCGTATTTGGACGCGGCCAGTTCCTTGGCATCCTCCTCGGTCTCGTCGCGCAGCTGGGCGATGTCGGCGTGGCGGTAGACCGCGTTGCCGTCGAAGCCCAGCTTGGCGTCCAGCACCTTCAGATCGCCCTTGTCGGTGACGATCAGCGGGTTGATTTCCAGCATCTCCATGTCCTTCTCGAGGAAGGCGCGGTAAAGTGTGCCCATCAGCGCGACGCATTGCTTGACCTGCGCGCCCTTCAGCCCCAGCGAAAAGGCGATGCGGCGGCCGTGGAACGGCTGATACCCGGTGGCGGGATCGACGCTGAACGACAGGATCTTTTCGGGGGTCGCTGCGGCGACCTCCTCGATGTCCATACCGCCCTCGGTCGAGCAGACAAATGAGATGCGGCTGGTCTGCCGGTCCACCAGCAGCGCAAGATACATCTCGGTCTCGATCCCCGAGCCGTCCTCGATGTAGATGCGGTTGACCTGCTTGCCCGCCGGGCCGGTCTGATGCGTCACCAGGGTGCGGCCCAGCATCTTCTTGGCTTCGCTCGCGGCTTCTTCCACCGATTTGGCGATGCGCACGCCGCCCTTTTCGCCCGCGTCTGCTTCCTTGAACTTGCCCTTGCCGCGCCCGCCCGCGTGGATCTGCGCCTTGACCACCCATAGCGGGCCGTCGAGCTCTCCGGCAGCGGTTTTCGCTTCTTCGGCGCGCGTGACGACGCGACCGTCCGACACCGGTGCGCCGTAATCGCGCAGCAGAGCCTTGGCCTGATACTCATGGATGTTCATGAAGCTGTCCTGTTTCAGTGCAGTCGCTTCCTGTATAAACACAGGCGCAGGGCGCTTTGAAACGGATTTCTGGCCGATAAGCGATTTGACGCGGAAAAATCGACCTTTTGTGATCACACGATTATTTGCCGTGATCACAAGTGCGGCGACCCGGCCTCCGCCAGCCCTCCGGGGGCGGAAGGCGCGGCCCCCAAAAAGGCGGCGCGCAGAAACGGAACAGGGCGGGCCATCGGGCCCGCCCTGACATTCCGCGCCTCGGTCCGGTTCAGCTCAGCGAGCTGTCGATTTCCTTGCAGGCGGCCACGAGACCCTTCACCGCGTCGACCGATTTGTCGAACATCGCCTGCTCGTCCTTGTTGAGCTTGATGTCGATGACGCGCTCGATCCCGCCGGCGCCGATCACGGTCGGCACGCCCACGTAAAGACCTTTCAGCCCCAGGGCGCCGTCGACGTAGGCCGCGCAGGGCAGGACCCGCTTCTGATCCTTCAGATAGGCCTCCGCCATCTCGATCGCCGAGGTCGCGGGCGCGTAGAAGGCCGATCCGGTCTTCAGCAGGCCCACGATTTCCGCGCCGCCGTCGCGGGTGCGCTGCACGATGGCGTCCAGCTTGTCCTGGCTGGTCCAGCCCATCTTGACCAGATCGGGCAGGGGGATGCCGCCCACGGCGGAATAACGTGTCAGGGGCACCATCGTGTCGCCGTGGCCGCCGAGCACAAAGGCGGTGACGTCGCGCATCGAGACGCCGAATTCCAGGCTCAGGAAATGGCGGAAACGCGCGCTGTCCAGCACGCCGGCCATGCCCACGACTTTCTCGTGCGGCAGACCTGAAAATTCGCGCAGTGCCCAGACCATGGCGTCGAGCGGGTTGGTGATGCAGATGACAAAGGCGTCGGGGGCGTTCTTGGCAATGCCTTCGCCGACCGATTTCATGACCTTGAGGTTGATGCCAAGCAGGTCGTCGCGGCTCATCCCGGGCTTGCGTGGCACGCCGGCCGTCACGATGCAGACGTCGGCGCCAGCGATATCGGCGTAATCGTTGGTCCCCGTCACCGCGGCGTCGAAACCTTCCGTGGGACCGGATTCGGCAAGGTCGAGCGCCTTGCCCTGGGGAGCGCCGTCGGCGATATCGAACAGCACGACATCGCCCAGCTCCTTGAGGGCGGCGAGATGGGCCAGGGTGCCGCCGATCTGGCCTGCGCCGATAAGGGCGATTTTGGGTCTGGACATTGGAATGATCTCCGGTCGGTTCAAACTGGCGTGTGCGTAGCCATTTGCCGCATCAGGCGCAAGAGCGCGGGGGAAATCGTGAAAACGGGCCGAAGATCGACGCTTTTGTCCGCGGCACCATGGGCGCGCCCGGCGCATAAAAACCTGCGCGCCCGGCGCAAAAAGTCGGCCCCCCGGGCAGGAGGGCCGACCGATCATCCCTTGAGACGAAAGGACTTAGTTCTTGGCGACGTATTTCGGCTGCGCCTTCAGCTGGTCCTTGGTCGCATCCATGTAGACGCGCAGGTCGCCACCATTCGAGGAGCGCATGATCGAAAGCTCCTTGAAGGTCACGGCGACCGGCTTTTCGCCGATCCCGAGGAAGCCGCCGACATTGATCACGGCCTGTTCGGCCTGACCGTCCTTGGACAGCAGCAGCTTGTCGATCTCGCCGATACGTTCATCGTTCACGCCGTAGACGGCTGCGTTGTCCAGCTGGTCGGTGCTGATTTCGCTCGCCGGCACGGGCTGGTAGCCTTCGCGCTGGATGTTGGGCTGGTTCAGAACCGTGCGGTTGCCGACGGTGCCCGTGGGGGCGGCTGCGCCTGCGGTGGTGTCGGCCGTCGACGTGGTCGTGGTCGTGGTGGTCATGTTGTCAACGGCATTGCCCGTGGCAGTCGCGGCGTTGTCCACGGCCTGGGCGGTCGCATTGGCCGCGTCGCTGGCGGCATTCGCGGTCTTGTCGGCAGCCTTGTCCATCGCATCGGCGGTCTTGTCGGCCGCGGTATTCACGTCGGCCTTGATCTGCGCCGAGGTGTCGGTGTTGGCGGCGGCGTTGTCGCTGTTGGTGGTGACTGTCACGTTGCTGTCCGCGGGCTTCGCGGCGGCATTCGCGTTGGCGTCAGCGGTCGCGGTCTGGTTCGCGCTGTCGGCCTGTTTCGGCATGGCCGCGGCGTTGGTGTTCGCGGACCCGCTCGCGTTGGTGTTGGCAGCCCCGTTTTGCGGCATGGGCTCACGCTTGAACGCCGGAGCGGCCTCGAGCGTCGCCTTGTCGGTGTTCACGACGAGGAAGAAGTTGCCGGCGGACTGGCCGTCTTCCTGCACCATCTTGACGTCGGACATGGCGACGGCCACGTCTTTTTCCCCAATTCCCAGGAAACCGCCGACGCCCAGGATCACGGCCTGGATCTGTCCGTCCTTGGACACGATGATGTCATTGATTTCACCGATATCGTCCCAGTTCTTCTGGGCACCGGCCTGCACGGGCTTGTCGCCCATCTGGTCCTTCGTCGCATAGACGCGCATTCCGATCAGATCGGAGGCATAGAAGTCCTTGCTGGCGTCGATTTGATAGCTTCCAACCTGCGCCATATGCGCGGCTGCATAGGCGTTGGTGCTCAGAACCAGGGCGGTAGCCGCCGTTGTCAGAAAGCGTTTCATGATGTCGTCTCCTTCTTCCACTCGGGACGTGCCCGTCGGGGCCGCCCTTATGGCAGATAAACACCCGCGAAAGTCGTTGTGTTCCGTCGAATATTTCTTGTTTGTCACGAAACATTGCGCGGCTTTGGGCGTTGAGGCTTTCACCCTCTGTGCCGAAGGGGACGCGGAAGGGGACGGGGCTGTTCCAGGAATTATCTCGGTGTGCGGGCTTCGGTCGGGCGTATACGCGCGGGCGAGGGTTTTACGCGCGCGGTGTTCGGTCTGTGCGCGGTGCCGGGGGCGACGGGGGCTGCACCACCCCGGGTGTGCCGTTGTGGCCGGGGTGGTGCAGGTGCCGGGCGCGCGGCTCAGGTGTCGGTGCGGCTCGGATGGGGCAGCTCTTCCGCCAGATCCTCGTAGGACAGGCCGGTCGCGATCAGACAGGTCGTGCCGTCGGTGGTGGTCATTGCGATCGTCCAGCTGCCGGTGCGGTCGGAGGCGAAGACCTCGATCACCACATTGCCGCGCCCCAGCCCGATGCCGCGCCGCGTTTCGCCATAGGCGCTGGCGAGGCGTTCAAGCACATGGGCGCGCGGCGCACAGCTTTGCCCGTTGGAGGCGGCGGGCGCAGCGGCGGCGGGCGCAGCGGCGGCGGGCGCAGCGGTGGCGGGCGCAGTGGCCAGGGGCGCGGGGCGCGCGGCAGGCGCGGATGACGAATGGGCGGGAGAGATCAGCAGCAGAACGGCGACGAGGCCGAATGACAGGGCGAACAGGTGTCGAAACATGGGAAATCCTCCTGGCAGGCGGGCGCGGCACGGAACGCCCGGGGGAGTCCGAGGCCCGGATCGGGGCTCGGCCGTGGTACGAAAGCGGATGCAACCGCCGCGGGAGACCTGTCCCGGCGGTCCGTGCCACGCTGCATCACGGGCGCAACCCTGCCTCCAATTTCCCCTCCGCCCGGTAAACGCAGCGCGCGCGGCTGCGCCCAGCGTGGCAACGGAATGCGAAGAAAGGATTAACGCCCCCGCGTCAGGCCCGCGTCAGGCCCGCATCAGGCCCGCGCCAGGGGCAAGTTTCGCTGCATTGCGGCGAAAGCCCTCTTGCATTTTGTTGCGCGGTTGTGGTCCTTACTGTCCCTAATATTTCGAGGGGAGAGAATCTTGGACATCCATGCCCGGCCGTTTCGTTCCGTGCTCTACCTGCCCGCGTCCAACCGCAGGGCCTTGGACAAGGCGCGGACGCTGCCCGCCGACGCGATCATCTTCGATCTGGAGGATGCGGTTGCGCCCGGCGCGAAAGAGGACGCGCGCAGCGAACTGGCGTTGGCCCTGCGCTCCCATGATTTCGGCGCGCGCACGCGCATCGTGCGGGTCAACGGGCTCGACACGCCGTGGGCACGGCAGGATCTGGCGGCGCTGGCCGAATGTCCCTTGGATGCCATCCTGCTGCCCAAGGTCGAGGCGCCCGAGGATCTGGACCGGCTGCGCGCGCTGCTGCCGGATGCGCATGCGCGGGCGCCCTTGTGGGCGATGCTGGAAACGCCGCTGGGGGTGCTCAACGTCGGTTCGATCGCGCGGGCGCCGGGGCTTGCGGCGCTGGTGCTGGGCACGAACGACCTGGCCAAGGACATCGGCGCGCGGTTCCGAGCGGATCGCGGCCCGCTGATGGCGGGGCTGCAGATGTGCCTGCTGGCCGCACGCGCGCATGGGCTGTTGTGCATCGACGGCGTCTACAACAGCTTTCGCGATCAGGACGGGCTTGCACGCGAATGTGAGCAGGGGCGCGATCTCGGCTTTGACGGAAAGACGCTGATCCACCCTGCGCAGCTTGAGGCAGCCAACCGTATCTTCGCGCCCTCCGAGGCGGAGCTTGATCTGGCGCAGCGTCAGATAAAGGCCTATGAAGCCGCCGAGGCGCAGGGCAGCGGCATCGCGGTCGTCGATGGCCAGATCGTGGAAAACCTGCACATCGATGCCGCGCGCCGCACCTTGCAGCGCATGGACGCGATCAACAGTAGGGGAGAAGACGCATGATCTGGCTGATATTGGGGCTGGCGCTTTGGATCGGCGCGCATTTTTTCAAGCGGATGGCGCCCTCGGCGCGCGCCGGGCTGGGCGGCGGCGGCAAGGGGATCGTGGCGGTCGCCATTCTGGCGGGGCTGATCCTGATGATCGTGGGCTACCGCGCGGCGCCGATTACGCCGGTCTACGATCCCCCCGCCTGGGCGCGGGGCATCAACAACCTGCTGATGCTGTTCGCGGTCTACCTGTTCGCGGTCAGCGGCGCGAAGACTCGGCTGCACCGGCGCACCCGGCACCCGATGCTTTGGGGGACGGTCACATGGGCGGTCGCGCATCTGCTGGTCAACGGCGATGTGGCATCGCTGGTGCTGTTCGGCACGTTGCTGCTGTGGGCACTGGCGGAAATGGCGGTCATCAACGCGGCCGAGCCGCAGTGGACCGCGCCGCCCGTCAAACCCAAGGCCGAGGTGAAGGCCATCGTCATCACCATCGCCGTCTATCTGATAATCGCGGGCATCCATACCGCGCTCGGCTATTTTCCGTTTGGATGATCACATGAAGCTTTATCGTTTTCTCTCTGCCGAGGACTCCTCGGCCTTCTGCCACAAGGTCTCCGAGGCGCTGTCGAAAGGGTGGGAGCTCTACGGCTCCCCCACCCAGGCCTTCGATGCGGGTACGGGCGTGATGCGCTGCGGGCAGGCCGTGGTGAAGGACGTGCCGGGCAAGACCTATGCGCCGGACATGAAGCTGGGCGCGCAGTAACGGCCGACGCGAAAAGCGGCGTCCGGCAATGGCGCAACGACAACGAGGGCGCAGCGATGACGAAAACCAACTCCGGTCGCTTCTTCGAGGATTACAGCCACGGCGAGGTCATCCACCACGCCGTGCCGCGCACCCTTTCGGGCGGTGAGCGCGCGTTCTACCACGCGCTTTATCCCGCACGCCATGCGATGGCCTCATCGGATGAATTCGCGAAATCCTGCGGTCTGGGGGCCGCGCCGCTGGACGATCTGATCGTGTTCCACACCGTGTTCGGCAAGACGGTGCCCGACATCTCGCTGAACGCGGTCGCCAACCTCGGCTATGCGGAAGGGCGTTTCCTGCACCCCGTGCACCCCGGCGACACGCTGCGCGCGCGCTCGCAAGTGATCGGGCTCAAGCAGAATTCCAACGGCCGGACGGGCGTGGTCTGGGTCCGCACGACCGGCACCAACCAGCATGGAACCGAGGTGCTGGAATACATTCGCTGGGTGATGGTGCGCAAGCGCGACGCCGGGGCGTCCGCCCCGCGCGAAATGCTGCCCGATCTGCAACGCGCCCTGCGCCCCGATCAGCTGCGCGTCCCCGCGGGGCTGGATTTCACCGCCTATGACTTCACCCAGGCCGGAGAGCCGCACCGCCTGCGCGACTATCGCATCGGCGAGAAGATCGACCATGTGGACGGGGTCACGGTCGAGGATGCCGAGCATATGCTCGCCACGCGGCTGTGGCAGAACACGGCCAAGGTTCATTTCGACGCCACCAACCGCGAAGACGGCAAGCGGCTGATCTACGGCGGGCATGTGATCTCCATGGCGCGCAGCCTGTCGTTCAACGGGCTCGCGAACGCGCAGCTGATCGCCGGGATCAACAGCGGTGCCCATGCCAATCCCTGTTTCGCGGGCGACACCATCCGCGCCTGGTCCGAGGTTCTGGATGCCGCCGAAACCGCCGCGCCGGGGGTGGGGGCGATCCGCCTGCGGCTGGTGGCCTGCAAGGACGGCGCGGACGCGTTCAGCCTGCGCGATGCCGAGGGGCGCTACGCGCCGGGCGTGCTGCTGGATCTGGATTACTGGGCGCTGATGCCGGTCTAGCCATGCGGCGCGCCCCGGCCCGCACCGAGGCTTTCCTGCCCGGTGGCGGCCCGAGTCCGTGCCGAGGCGAAGGACGTCCTGCCGGACGGACGGTACGATGCGGTTGTGATCACTGGAAGAAAATTTGTGATCGCAAAAATTAAATTTGCGATCACACGGGCGCAAAAATTGGCCTGTCTTCGCGGAAAATGGCCGATTTTCCGGGTGCTCACCCGTGACTCGGCCTGAAAAAAGCGTATTGATTGTCGCGACCGTTCTACAGGCTTATCCCAGATCGAAAGGATGGCAGCCATGGCCGACGTGAACAGGGGCAACCGGCCCCTATCGCCGCACATCACCATCTACCGCCCGCAGATGACCTCGATCACCTCGATCCTGACGCGGATCACCGGCAACGCGATGCTGGTGGCGGCGCTGATGATCGTATGGTGGTTCGCCGCCGCCGCGGCCGGGCCGCAGGCCTTCGCGACCGCCGACGGCTTCATCACCTCATGGTTCGGGGATCTGGTCATGGCGCTGTCGGTCTGGGGGCTGTGGTATCATTTCATGGCGGGCCTGCGGCATCTCTATTGGGACAGCGGGCGCGGCTACGACCTCGAAAGCACCTATGCGCTGGGCTATGCGGTGATCGCGGGATCGCTGATCCTGACCATCATCACATTCCTCGCGGTATAAGGAGCGCGCGCCATGTCATATCTCACCGACCGCAAGCGCGCGGAGGGGCTGGGTTCGGCCAAATCCGGCACCAGGGCACATTGGAACATGACCATCAGTTCCGTCGCTCTGGCGATACTCGTGCCGCTCTTCGTCTTTACCTTCGGCCCGATGCTGGGGCGTCCTCACCCCGAGGTGATCGCCTATTTCGCACGGCCGTTTCCCTCCGTCGTCGCCGCGCTGACCATTGCGGTGGGCTTTGCACACTTCCGCCACGGGGCGCAGGTGATGATCGAGGATTATTCACAGGGGCTGACGCGCAAGGTGCTGATCCTTGCCACCATCATCGTCAGCTATGCCGCCGCCGCAACGGGTGTGATCGCCGTTGTCGGACTGGCGCTGAAAGGAGCTTGATCGCCCATGGCCGCTTATGACTACGAAACCCATTCCTACGATGTCGTCGTGGTGGGGGCCGGCGGCGCCGGCCTGCGCGCCACGCTCGGCATGGCGGAACAGGGGCTGCGCACCGCCTGCGTCACCAAGGTCTTTCCGACCCGCAGCCACACGGTTGCGGCACAGGGCGGTATCGCCGCCTCGCTGTCGAACATGGGGCCCGACAACTGGCAGTGGCACATGTATGACACCATCAAGGGGTCGGACTGGCTGGGCGACACCGACGCGATGGAATATCTGGCGCGAGAGGCCCCCAAGGCGGTCTATGAGCTGGAACATTACGGCGTGCCCTTCTCGCGCACCGAAGAGGGCAAGATCTATCAGCGCCCCTTCGGCGGCCACACCACCGAGTTCGGCGAAGGCCCCCCGGTGCAGCGCACCTGTGCCGCCGCCGACCGTACCGGCCACGCCATCCTGCACACGCTTTACGGCCAGTCGCTGCGCAACAATGCCGAGTTCTTCATCGAATATTTTGCGATCGACCTGATCATGAGCGATGATGGCACCTGCACCGGGGTCGTCGCCTGGAACCTTGATGACGGCACGATCCATCGCTTCTCCGCCAAGATGGTGGTGCTGGCGACCGGCGGTTACGGCCGCACCTATTTCTCGGCAACCTCCGCGCATACCTGCACCGGCGATGGC